>DATFXS010000540.1:0-14063 GCA_035315605.1 Polyangia bacterium | reverse complement strand
GTCGGCGCCGGCGCCGGCCGCCGTGCCCGCCAAGGGCGCGACCGGCGGCGGCGTCATCACCGGCACCGTCAAGCTGATCGGAACGCCGCCCGAGATGCAGCTGACGAAGCGCCAAGCCGACCCTTACTGCGCCAAGACGCCGATGAAGGAGGAAGAGGTGGTGGTCGGCCCGGGCGGCGTCCTCAAGAACGTCATCGTGCGCGTCACCGCCGGACTGTCCGGCCACTACGATCCGCCCGCCGCGGCCGCGACCGTCGATCAGACGGCGTGCATGTATCGGCCGCGCGTGCAGGGGATCATGCTCGGGCAGCCGCTGAAGATCACGAACAGCGATCAGACGCTGCACAACATCCACGGCTACAAGGGCGCCTCGACGCTGTTCAACCAGGCGGAGGTCCCCGGCCTGCCGCCGATGACGAAGCAGCTGAACGACGCCGATCAGATCGTGAAGCTCAAGTGCGACGTGCACCCGTGGATGACGGCCTACGTCCTGGTCTCGAGCAACCCGTTCTTCGCCGTCACCGGCGACGACGGCAGCTTCAAGATCACGGGGCTGCCCCCGGGCAGCTACACGGTCGAGGCCTGGCAGGAGCGTTACGGCGCAAAAACTGCGCAAATCACCGTCGCCGCGGACAAGCCGGCCGTCGCGGTTTTCGCCTTCGAAGCCCACTGATTGGCGCCCGCTGATTCGGAGCGCGCGGGAGCCGCTTTTCGGCTATAAACGCGCCCGATGTTGCTCCACCCCCGGGTCGTCCACCGCTTCGCGGTCGCGACTGCGGTCGCCACTTATCTCCTGATCCTGATCGGCGGCCTGGTTCACGGCACCGGATCCAGCCTGGCGTGTCCGGACTGGCCGACCTGCTACGGCACGTTCATGCCGAAGATGGAGGGCGGCGTGCTGGTCGAGCACAGCCACCGGCTGGCGGCGGGGACCGTCGTGATCCTGACGCTGGTGCTGGCGGGCCTGCTGACCGCGGCGCGCGACGCGGCGCTGCGGCCGCTGCGGCCTTTCGGGTGGCTGGCGCTGGGGCTGGTGATCGTCCAGGCGCTGCTCGGCGGCATCACCGTGAAGCTGCGCCTGCCGACGCCGATCTCGACGGCGCACACCGGGACGTCGCTGCTGTTTTTTCTGACGCTGGTCTACATCGCCGTCCGGTCGCGGCCGGTCGCGATTGATGCCCCGGCCATCGCCGCGCCGCCGCCGACAGTGGCGCGGATGGCGATCGTGGCGGCCGTCGCGATCTACTTCCAGATGTTGCTCGGGGGCCTCGTGCGCCATTCGGGCGCCGCGCTCGCCTGCACGGACGTGCCGCTCTGCCGCGGCTCGCTCTGGCCGGACGCGCACCCGACCGTGCTGATCCAGGCGCTGCACCGCCTGACCGGCGTCGCCGTCGCGCTCCTGGTGTTCGCGTCGTCGATGGTCACCTGGCGGCGCGCCGCCGGCCGGCCCGGGCTGAAGGCGCTGGCGCTCGCGGCGCCGGTTCTGGTCTGCGTCCAGATCGCGCTCGGCATTCACGCCGTCACCAGCTTCCTGGACCTGGCCACCGTCGAGGCGCACCTGGGCGTCGCGACCGCGCTGCTCGCGACGCAGGTGCTGATCGTGCTGCGTGCCGACGCGCGCGCCGTGCCCGGCCCCGTCACCGCCACCTGGTTCGCCAGCATGGTGCGCCTCGGCAAGCCGCGGATCACCGGCATGGTCGTGATCACCTTCCTGGGCGGCCTCTGGCTGGCGCCCGGCGACATCGCCCACTGGCGGGCCATCATGACCCTGATCGGCACGGCGCTGCTGGTCGCCGCGTCGAATGCGCTGAACATGTACCTGGAGCGCGACGCCGACGCGCTGATGGAGCGGACGCGCGACCGGCCGTTGCCGCGCGCGATCGTGTCGCCTGAAGCGGCGCTGGCGTTCGGGACGGGCCTGACCTGCGTCGGGATCGCGCTGGTGTTCCTGGGCAGCAACTTCTTGACCGGCCTCCTCGGCCTGCTCGCGGTCGGCGGTTACGTCGCGGTCTACACGCCGCTCAAGCGCACCTCGGCGGCGGCGCTGTTCGTGGGCGCCGTGCCGGGCGCGCTGCCGCCGCTCATGGGCTGGACGGCGGTGACCGGCCGCCTCGACGCGCCCGGCATCGCGCTGTTCGCGGTGCTGTTCCTCTGGCAGATCCCGCACTTTCTCGCCATCGCGACCTACCGCGGCGCCGACTACGCGCGCGCCGGCTTCAAGGTGCTGCCGCTGACGGTTCCGGTCAGGACGACGCGCGCGACGATGTTCATCTTCTCGGTCGGGCTGGTCGCGGTGACGATCGGCCTCGAACCGCTGCACGTCGCCGGCCCGCGCTACGCGCTCGCCGCGGCCCTCCTCGGGGCGGTGTTCATCGGCTGGGCGGCGGCCGGCTTTCGGCGCGCGGCGGAGAACCGCTGGGCGCGGTCGCTGTTCTTCTATTCGATTGTCTACCTGACGCTGCTGTTCGTCGCCCTGGCGGTCGATCATTCGGGAACCCCCAAGGGGTTCCCGAGCCCTCCCGCGATGGTGCGCGGCGAGCAAAGCTCGCCGGCTCCCCACGCGATCTGGCCGATCGCATGACTGCCGCGGCCGGAAACGCCGCCGCCCAGTCGATCGCCACCGCCCCTCGCCTGCGCGTCGACGGGCTGTCGCGCCGGTACGGCGCGCGCGTGGCGCTGGACGGCGTCAGCTTCGAGGTCGCGCCCGGTGAGCTTTTCGGCCTGCTCGGTCCGAACGGCGCCGGCAAGACCACGGCGTTTCGTCTGCTCGCCGGCCTGCTGCCACCGCACGCGGGCACGCTGGCGCTCGACGGGCGGCCGGTCTCCGCCGCCGACACGACCTACCGCGCCCGCCTCGGCGTCGTCTTCCAGGAGCCGAGCCTGGATCTCAAGCTGACCGCGCGCGAGAACCTGCGTCTCGGCGCCGCGCTCTACGACGTACCGCGCGCCGTCGCTTCGCGCCGCATCGACGAGGCGCTGGCGCTGATGGCGCTGGGCGACCGCGCCGACGAGCCGGCCTCGACGTATTCGGGCGGCATGCGGCGCCGGATCGAGATCGCACGCGTGCTCTTGCACGAGCCGTCGCTGTTGCTGCTAGACGAGCCGGGGCGTGGCGTCGACCCCGAGGCGCTGCGGCGCATCTGGGACGAGATCACGACGCTGGCCGCGACGCGCGGCACGTCGGTGATCGTGACGACCCATCAGCCCGAGGAGGCCGAGCGCTGCCAGCGCATCGCCATCCTCGACGGCGGGCGCGTGGCCGCCGCGGGCACGCCCGACGAGCTGCGCGCCCACGTCGCGGGCGACGTCGTCCGCGTGCGGGGCGAGCGCCCCGACGAGCTGCGCGCCGCCATCGCGGCGCGCCTCGGGCTCGCGGGCCGCGTCGTCGAGGGCGACGTCATCGTGGAGGCGCCGCGCGGCCACGAGGTCGTGCCGCGCATCGCCGAGCTGTTTCCGCCCGGGCGGCTGGCCGCCATCGCCACCAGCCGGCCGACGCTGGCCGACGTGTTCGCCAAGCTGACCGGCAAGGGGCTGGCGTCGTGAGCCTGCCGCGAACTGTCGGCGCACTCGCCGGACGCGACCTGCGCCGTTTCTTTCGCCAGCCGAGCCGCATCGTCGGCTCCGCGGCGCAGCCGCTGATCCTGTGGGCGGTCCTGGGCGCGGGTTTCTCGGGCAGCTTCCGCCCGGGCGGCGGCGCCGGCGTCGGCTACCTGCAGTACTTCTACCCGGGCGTCGTCGTGCTGACGCTGCTGTTCACGGCGATCTTCTCGACGATCTCGGTCATCGAGGATCGCCACCACGGCTTCCTCCAGGCGGTGCTGGCGGCGCCCGTGTCCCGCGTGGCGCTGGTGCTGGGCAAGAGCCTGGGCGGCGTCGCGATCGCCACCCTCCAGGTCGCCATCCTGTTGGCGCTGGCGCCGCTGGCCGGCTTCCCGTTCGCGTCGATGAACTGGCCGCTGCTCGCGGCGGTGATCCCGCTCGCCGCGCTCGGCTTCACCGCGCTCGGCTTCGCCATGGCGTGGTGGATCGACTCGACCCAGGGCTATCACGCGGTGATGAGCGTGGCGCTGATCCCGCTCTGGATGCTGTCCGGCGCGATGTTCCCGCCGTCGGGCGGCAACCGCTGGCTGGCGATGCTGACCGGTCTCGACCCGATGACGTACGCCGTCTCCGCCGTCCGCCGCGGCTTCCACGGCACCGCGCTGCCGCTGAACCTTGTGCCGGTGCAGTCGTCGGTGCTGACGGACCTGGCGATCGTGGCCGGGTTCGCGCTGGTGATGCTGGCGGCCGCGGTCGCGCTCTGCCGCCGCCGCGCCTGATCCGACGACGTCCACGTGGACGTCCACGTTGGCGGAAACCACGCGCCTAGAGCAACCCGGTCAGCGTGCCGGTCTTCCAGCTGGCGGTCGACTGCGTGCCGAAGGTGCTCACGTCGGTCAGGCCGAACGCTTGCGCGATCGAGATCAGGAGGTGGTTGTTCGTGCTCGCCTTGAACTCGGCGTCGGTCGGCGAGCACCAGAGGTTCGTCATGCAGTCGGGCGCCATCTTGAGGCGGCGGCCCATGCGGAAGTTCGTCCCTGCCGCGCCGCCCGCGAGCAGCGTCGGCGCGTTGCGCGTGCTGTGCAGCGCCGGGTTGCCCATGTCGCTGGACGCGTAGAGCAACACGTTGTCGAGCACGTTCGCCGCCGCCAGCTGCTGCATGAAGAGCGCGATCTTGCCGTAAATGTACCGGTTGAACTTGGCCAGGTTGGGCCAGGTCGTCGAATCGCCGGGCGTGTTGGGGTGGCCGTCCGACCCGAGCGACGACCCGTTGTAGACGTGCGCGACGCCGCCATGGTTGTCCGCGGGCAGGCTGAGCGGGTTGCCCGTGTAGGACAGGTCCCCCATGAAGAACGTCGCGAAGCGGGTGATGTCGCAGGCGAACGCCTGCGTCAGCAGGCCGATCATCGCGTTCGTGATGACGTCGAAGTACGGCTCGCCGCCGTTGTAGCGCTTGATCGACGGGAACTTCGTGGCGTCCGGCTTGCCCGGCACCGTGCAGATCGCCCCGGTGCTGCTCATCGTCGGCTCCTCGAACTGCTTCTCGAGGTCGCGGATCGAATCCAGGTGCTGCTGCAGCTTCTGCTGCTCCGTCGGCGCCAGCCGCGGATTCAGCCGCGCGATGTCCTTGGTCAAGAAGTCGATCACGCTGCGGCCCTTGGCCCGGGCCCGCATCGCCGCCGCCGCCGCCACGGGATCGGTCGTCGGCACATAGCCCGAGAACAAGGTGTTGAACGCCTGCACCGGGTCGATGATCTTCGGCAGCGGCGCCCCGCCCGGCCCGTACGACAGCGTCGTCCCGGACTGGGTGCTGTCGTCGCCGACGCCGACCGCGATGCTGGTGACGCGGGTGCTCGCGCCCAGCTTGCGCTCGACCGCCATGTACTGGTCGAGCGACGAGTTGCTCGGCTTCTGGTTGGCGATCGTGCTGCCCGTCAGGATCGTCCCGGCCGTGTCGTGGCCGTTGGCGTTCGACATGAGGTCGATCCCCTCGATGACGAGGATCTTGCTCTTGAAGCTCTGGCCGTAGGTGGTGGCGTCGTCGAACGGCTGCAGCGAGCACTGCGTGCCGTTCTGGGTGTACGTCAGGTTGAAGCTGGTCTCGGTGTCGGTCCCGAGCCCCGAGAACCGGCCGTCCAGCATCGCGAAGTATTCGGCCGCGATGCCGTGCGGGTGGTAGATACCGCAGAAGCGGAGCGGGACGGGATCCCCCGCCGCCTGCGCCACCGAGTTCTCGAGCAACCGGTAGAACGGCAGCGCCGTCGCGCCGGCGCCGACGGCCTTCAAGAACGAACGGCGGCTGGCGCTGCGCTTCTTCACTGGGCACTCCGGGTGTCGAACAGCTGGCTGCGCACATAGGCGACCAGCACCTCGTTGAACTTGCCCTGCGAATCCGCGGACAGCTGCTTCCAGGAATCGACGAACGACTGCTCCGCGTTGACGACCGTCGTGTCGTTGCGCCCCGACGACGAGCGGAAGAACTGCCGCGCCAGGCACTCGCGCACCTGGGCGCTGTTGCCGAGCGCCGTCGCCAGCGCGTTGCTGTCCGCGTAGGTGCCTGTGAAGTCAGCCGGGAACTGGGCCGACGGCGCGATCGTCGTGCTGCTGGTCGTGTCGGCGGTCGTCAGCTTTCCGTTCGTCACCGGCAGGTGAGAATCGACCAGCTTGCCGGCCGTCGTGCTGGCCGGGCGCTGCGCGCCCATGCCGTCGAACAGCTCGAACGCGAAACCGATCTGGTCGATGGTGTCGTGGCAGCTCGCGCAGGCGGCGTCGGTCGCATGGATGGCATAGCGATCGCGCGTCGACTTGGTCGGGTCGGGCATCGGCGGCACGACGACGATGTTCAGCGTCGTCGGATCCGGCATGGTGATGCACGCGACCCGGCGCATCACGGCGACGCCGCGAAGCACGGGCGCTGTCTCCTGGGCGTGCGCGAAGACCGACAGGAACGCCGCCTGGTTCAGGATGCCGAGGCGCTTGGGCAACATGGTGTGGGCGGTCGTGCCCGCGGACGTCGTGCCGTAGATGGGCGCCAGCGTGCTGTCGACGATGCTCCAGTTCGCGCTCAGGAGCTCGCCGACCGAGCCGGTCGAGCGCTGCGCGACCTCGTCGATGAAGTTCTTCGATTCGGTGTCCATCGACGTCCGGACCGCGGTCGAGAACGTGGCGTACACGGTCGCGTCCTTGGCGGTGTCGCTGATCTGGTCGATGCCGAGCCATTCGCGCACGACGCGCACCATCCGATCGTGTCCGGGCTGCGTCGCCAGCAGCCGACGGACCTGCTGCTCGCGCCCGTCCGGGGTCGCCAGGCTGCCGGCCGCGCCGGCGGCGGTCAGCGTGGAATCCGGCGGCCCGCCGGCCACGAGATACGACAAGTTGCTGGCCAGCTCGTCGCTGGTGAGGGTGATCTTGCCGCTCACCGGCGCGCCGCCGAGCTGCGTGATGTACATGAACCCGACCGATTCCAGGATTCCCCGGGCCACCAGGTCGATTCCTTCGGTGTAGGTGCCGGGGCTGTCCGCGCCGGCGTGGTACAGCGTCACGAGGTCGGTCAGCTCGTCAGCCGCGACCGCGCGCCGGAACGCCTGGGCGCCGAACGAGTTGATGAACGTCTTCGCGCAGGCCTCTCCGCCCGTGGTCGAGTTCGAGCAGGGCGCCAGCGTGGCGAGCTTGTTGTTGCCGCGCGCCTCGGTCACCAGGGCCTGGGCGGCGTCGTCCAGCGCCTTGGCCAGCACGGGATCGATCCGCTGCGCGTCGTTCAGCGTGTAGCCGCCGATCTGGCGCGAGTCGGGCGGAAAATTCGTGCTCGGCGTCTGGGTCGTGCCGAGCAACGCCTGCACGGACGCGTCGTACTCCGCGTTCGTCATCCGGCGGACGCTGGGCGGCAGCAGGGGCGTGCCGCCCGACACCGTGGCGCAGAGGCCGTTCGTGCAGGTGCCGTTGCAAGCCTGGCCGCAGCCGCCGCAGTTCAGGACGTCGGACATGACGTCGATGCAGGCGTTTCCGCACAGCATCTGCCCGGAGCCCGAGCAGCCGCAGGCGCCGCCGCTGCAGACCGATCCGGCCGGGCACTGATTGCCGCACGAGCCGCAGTTGAGCGCGTTGCTCAGGACGTCGATGCAGGCGCCGTTCGCACACTGGGTTTCGCCGGCGCCGCAGCTCGACTGGCACGAGTTGGCGCTGCAGACCTGTCCGCTCGCGCAGCTCTGCGAGCAGCCGCCGCAGTGGGTGGCATCCGGAGGAACGCAGGCGCCGCCGCAGTTGAGCAGACCGGCGCTGCAGAGGCACTGGCCCGACTGGCAGGTCTCGCCGGCGCCGCAGGCGTTGCCGCACTTGCCGCAGTTCTGCTGGTCCGACGTCACGTCCTTGCACGCGGCGCCACACATGGCCAGGCCGCCGGCGCACGGGGGGTTGCCCGCAGTGCCGCCGGTTCCGGGGCCGCTACCGCCCTGGCCGGTTCCTACTTCGCCACGACCAGCGCAACTCGCCAAGCAACCGATAAGGAACGACCAGAGCAGGAAGCTCTGTCCGCGCAAAGCCATCCTTACGAAAGCAACGATAGGTCGAGCTTCAGTCACCAGGCAATAATTAAAGTGTTGGTTCCGGGCAAAAACGTTCGGTGAAACTTCGCAATCAGCACGCCGACGACGTTTTTTGGACGTCGATGAAAGTGGCGCACGGATGTGCACCTACATTCACCGACGGTGACCTGGATCTCCGTCGGTGGAACGCCGCGCTGAGTTGCTTCAGCAACTGATCAGATCACGCACGCAAGTGATCAGATTTTGCGCAAACGGGAATCAGCGTTCGGCGCCAATATCGCGCGCGAGCAGATCGCTCACCGCCGCGCGCGGCGACTTGCCGTCGTGAATCACCGCCGCGACCTCGCGCGTGATCGGCATGTCGACGCCGAGCCGCTGGGCGAGATCGCGCGCGATCCGCGCCGTCCCGACGCCCTCCGCGATGTGACCGAGGCGGCCGAGGATCGCGTCCAGCGCCTCGCCGCGCGCCAGCGCCAGCCCGACCTGCCGGTTGCGCGACAGATCGCCGGTGCAGGTCAGCACCAAGTCGCCCAGCCCCGCCAGCCCCGCCAGCGTCCGCGCCCGCCCGCCCATCCGTTCGGCCAGGCGCCCCATCTCGGCGAGACCGCGCGTGATCAGCGCGGCCCGTGCGTTGTCCCCGAAACCGAATCCGTCGCAGCAGCCGACGGCGATGGCGATGACGTTCTTGAGCGCCCCGCCCACGCAGACGCCGGTGACGTCGTCGCTCGTATAGACGCGCAAGCGGTCACCGCCGAAACAGCTCTGCACCTCGGCGGCCGCCGCCGCATCGGCGGATGCGACGACCAGTGCGGCCGGGAGGCCGCGTGCGATCTCAGCCGCGAAGCTCGGCCCGGAGAGGACGGCCACGCGCGCGCCGGGATAGTTCAGCGCGATCACCTCCGCCATCGTGAGGCCCCGGTCCGGCTCCAGGCCCTTCGACGCGCAGACGACGATCCGCGGCGGGGTGTCGACCCTGTGAGCGGCCATGGTCCGCATCGTGTCCGCCACGTCACCGGAGGGCACGGCGACGACCAGCATGTCGTGATTCGCGACGACGGCGATCCGATCGAAGCCCGAGAACACCGCCACCTCGGGCGGGAGCTTGAATCCGGGAACAGTGCGCTTGCTGACGCGGTTGCGATCGAGGGCCAGCGCGTCCGTATGATCGATCTCCCATAGCGCCACGTCATGCCCGTGCTGCGCCGCCAGCCCCGCGAGCACGCTGCCCCACGCGCCGCCGCCCAGAACGGCGACGCGCGCCTTCGCCGGCATCAGGTCCCCGCGACGCGGACCCGGTTGCGGCCGGCGTTCTTGGCCGCGAACAGCGCGCGGTCGGCGGCCGCCAGGACCAGCGCCGGCTCGGCGCCGTCATCCGGAAACGACGCCACGCCGACCGAGATGGTCAGCTTGCCGGAAGGTTGCGTGCTGCCGAACTCGAAGGGGAATTCGGCCACCTGCGCGCAGATCCGCTCCGCGACCTCTTTGGCGGCGGCCTTGCCGACGTCCAGCAGGATGATCGCGAACTCCTCGCCGCCGTAGCGGGCGACGACGTCGTTCGCGCGCCGGCCGTGCTGCAGGATCTTCGATACGCCGCGCAGGGCGTTGTCGCCCGCCAGGTGCCCGTGGCGGTCGTTGTATCCCTTGAAATGATCCACGTCGATCATCAGCACCGACAGCGGCAGCCCGGTCCGGTTGCTGCGCTCCATCTCCAGCGACAGCCGCTCCCGAAAGTGGCGGTGGTTGTAGAGGTCGGTCAGGCCGTCGGTGATCGCCAGCTCCGCCAGCCGCGCGTTCAGCGTCTCGAGCTCCTTGGTGCGCTCCGCGACCTTCTCCTCCAGCGACGAATTCAGCGACGCGAGCTCGGCGTTCTTCGCCTGCACCTCGCGCAGCAGCACGGCCCGCTCGCGCTCCAGCCGGAAGCGCGACAAAAAGTTCTGGATCGTGAGGCGCAGGTCGGGCTCGTCCCACGGCTTCGGGATGTACTGATCCAGCCCCGCCTTGTTGATCGCGTAGACGACCGCGTCCAGGCCGGCCTGGCCGGTCAGCAGGATCTTCACCGTCTGGGGGCTGCGCCGGTGGACCTCCTCCAGCAGCTCGACGCCCTTCATCCCGGGCATGATCTGGTCGGCGATGACGACGGCCAGCTGCTCGCCGTCCTGCTGCAGGTCCTCCATCAGGTCCAGCGCCTCGCGCGCGTTCTTCGCGACCGCGATGTCACATTCGCTGCCGAAGCGCGCCGACAGCTGCTGGCGCAGGGCCGCGAGGATCCCCTCCTCGTCGTCGACGCACAGGATGTGCTCCCGGAAATGCCCGCGCACCGGGGTTGTCTCCTGGGGCATCAATTGGCACGCCCCTGCGTCGCGAGGGCGGGCGCATCCAGCCCGACCGGTCCATCGATCGGCAGCCGCACCTCGAAGCGCGTGCGGCCCGGACGGCTGTCGACCCGGATCGTCCCGCCATGCTTCTCGACGATGCGTGCCGAGATCGAGAGTCCGAGGCCAGTGCCCTCCCCCTTCGCCTTGGTGGTGAAGAAAGGCTCGAAGATCCGGGCGGCCACCTCGGGCTCGATGCCCGGGCCGCTGTCCTGGATCGCCACCTCCACCACGGCTTTATCCACCTTTGTCTCGATCAAGATCTCACCCCGCCCGTCCATGGCCTGTATCGCGTTGTGGATGAGGTTGGTCCACACCTGGTTGAGTTCGCCGACGTATGCCGAGATCGGTGGCAAAGCCCCGAATGATCTCCTCACTGTAACGCCATCCTCTCCATACTTCAACTGATGGGACAGGATGATCAGGGTGTCTTCGATCCCCGCGTGCACGTCCACCTGCTCCAGCGGCGCCTCGTCGAGACGTGAGTAGCGCTTCAGCGCGCCGACGATGCGGCGGATCGCCCCGATCGCCGTGCGGATCGTCCCGGCGGTGCGCGCCAGGAACGCCAGCTCGCGCAGATAGCCGACCAGCGGCACCAGGCTCCGGTCGCCCGCGAGCGCGCGCAGATCGGGGGCGATGCGCTCGCCGATCGGGCCGACCTCCGCCAGCAGCGCCGCGGCCTCGTTGCCGCCGCTGGCGCTCGCCAGCACGGCCTTCAGGCGGCGGGTCTGCTGGCGCGCCTCGATCGACGTCGCCAGCGGCGACGACATCATCTCGGGCACCAGACCGTCGACCAGCTTGAAGTACGCGGCGACCGACTGGTGCGGCAGCCCCAGATCGTAGAGATCGCGCGCGCACTGGCTCAGGCGCCGCACCGTCTCCTGGAGCGCATCCACCAGGCCCTGCACGGCCGCGGCGGGCGAGTTGACCTCGTGGGCGATGCCGGCCACCAGCATGCCGAGGCCGGCCATCTTCTCGGAGTGAATCAGCTGCCCCTGCGCCGCGCCCAGCTCCCGCAGCGCCCGTTCGATCTCGCTGTTCGCCTTCTCGAGCTCCGCGGTGCGCGCCCGCACGCGCGCCTCCAGCACCTCGGAGAAGGCGCGCACCTCGGTATAGAGGCGCGCGTTCTCGATCGCGGTCGCCGTCTGATCGGCGAACGTGACCAGCAGGCGCAGATCCGCTTCGCCGAACGGCGCCTCGCCCAAGCGGCCGACCAGGATGACGCCGACCATCCGTTCCTTGATCGTCAGCGGCGCCGCGATCACCGGCCCGCGCAGGCCGGCCCGTTCGGCGTAGTCCATCAGCTGGGGATCGGCCTCGACCGCGGGCGTCCGGCGCGGCCGGCCCAGCGCCGCCACCGCGCTCGCGAGCGGCGCCAGCTTCTCTCCCACCGGATCACCGGCCACGGCGCGCACGACGAACGCCGGGAGCTCGCCCGCGCGTCCCTCGACGGCCAGGGCGATGGCGACCGTCTTCCCACCCAGCACGTTCAGGATCTCGGTGATGACCGCGCGCAATACCTGACCGAGATCGACGACGCTGGAGACCGCGCGCCCGACCTGGTGGACCGTCACCAGCTCGCGCACGCGCGCGGCCAGGCCTTCCTGATTCTCGCGCAGGCTGCGGGTCATGATGCGGAACGCCTCGGCGACGTCGCCGATCTCGTCGTCGCTGTCGACGGCGAAGCTGGTGTCGAGATCGCCGCGCGCGATCGCCAGCGCGCCCGCGTGCAGGTTCTGCAGGGGGCGCGTCATGCGGCGGGCCAGCGCGTTCGACAGCACGATCGCCAGCAACACCGCCGACAGCGCGCCCAGGGACAGCGCGATGCTGGCGCGCCGCTGCGCGGCCGCCAGTGGTTCGCGGTCGACGCCGACGCCGAGCAGACCGACCGACTGCTCGTTGACGTCCTGAAGCTGGCCGAGCGCCACCGAGTACGGATGGCCGTCGACCTCCAGCTTGACGACGCTGGTCCCCTTGCCCAGCCGCGACGCCTTGAAGTCCTGGGGCAAGAGCGGTCCTGCCAGCCGCGCCCCCGTCGCCGCCATGAACGTCGACGCGTTCGGGTCGTTGCCAGCGTAGACGACGACCTCGCGTCCGGAGCCGAGCGCCGCCTTCAACTTGTCGACGACCGTGCCGTCGATCCCTTCCGTCACGACCGCCGCGCCCAGCATGCGCATGGCCGGATCGACCAGCGGCAGCGCGGCGCGCACCACCAGCCGGTCGCGTGCCCGCTCGACGCTGACCGTGCGTTCGTAGGCGAGCGCGCGCAGGATGACGGGCGATCGGTCGGACGGCTCCAGCGCGTCGGCGGCCGGGCTGGGCGAGTCCTCGCAGCTGCCGCGCGTGCAGCGGGCCACCACCCGGCCGGTCGCGTCGGTCGTCTCGAACAGCGCGTTCGGAATCTTCAACGACAGCTCGCCGAGCCGCTGGCGCGCCGACGCGGGCGCCGCCGCCTGCGCGCGCAGCAACGCCTGGTCGTCGCCCATCTCCGCGGCGCTGGACGCCAGCTGTTGCACCTGACCGAGGAACAGACCGCGCGCGACCTGCAGACCGCGGTCGGCCTCGAACTTGATGCCTTCCTCGACGCTGGAAAAGATCAGCGCGGCGGCGAGCACGCCGATGGCGACGACCGGGCCGAGCGCGGCAGCGACCAGAACCAGCGTCAAGCGCCGGCGGATACCGCGCCGGCGCATCACCGCGCTGACCGGCAGCGACCAGACGCTGGCGCCGCGCCCCAGCCACTCCGCCGCGCGGAAGATGCTGGACGAGCGCAGGTTGCCGCTCGACGATCTCATCCTGCGGCTGCTGCCGGACTTGCCGGTGATCTTGCTGCTCTTCCCTTCGGCCTTCGCCTCGGGCGTGCTCTTTCCGTCTGAGCGGCTCATGGCGCGTGCTCCGCCCAGCGGTAGAGGCCCATCGCCGACGGCTGCACCACCAGCCCGCGCACGCCGCTCCGCTGCGCGAACACGACCTTCGAGTGCGCGAGCGGCACCCACGGAACGTCGATCGCCAGGATCGCCTGCGCCTGCGAATACAGCCGCTCGCGCTCGGTGCGCGCGGTCGGATCTTTCGGATCGGTCGTGCGCTGGGCCATGCCGATCACGTCGTGGAACCAGGCGTTGCTGTAGAACGCGATGTTCGACGGGCGCGTCCCGGTCGTGTTGTCGGAGTCGAGCAGCGTGTAGAGGAAGTTGTCCGGATCGCCGTTGTCGTTGAACCAGCCGTGCAGCGCCAGGTCGTGCTCGCCGGCCCACAGCGCGCGCTGGTGCTCCTCGGGGTCGTTCAGGATCACCTCGACCGGGATGCCGATCTCGCCCAGGCTGACCTTGATCATGTTGGCGACCCGATCGGGCGCCGGTACGTACTGGCGCGGCGCCGACGGCGCGAACAACTTCAGCGGCGGCGACGCGGAAGCCTTCCAGCCGGCTTCGGCCAGCAGGGTACGCGCGCGCGTGACGTCGTACGGATAGGTGACCACGTCGGAGCGCGCGCCCCAGACGTTGGGCGGCAGCGGCCCGATGGCCGGGATGCCCAGGCCTTGATAGACCAGCTTGACCAGCGCGTCGCGCCGGATTCCGTAAGCGATCGCGCGCCGGATGCGCGGATCGTT
>DATFXS010000539.1:0-8656 GCA_035315605.1 Polyangia bacterium | reverse complement strand
CCGCGCGACGCGGATCTGGATCAGGCTGATGGTGAAGATGATCAGCGCGATCACCCACCCGACCGCCGATCCCAGCCCGAGGTCGCCCGACCGGAACCCCATGAAGTTCAGGTACGTGATCAGCGTCAGCCCGGCGTTCTTGGCGCCGAAGCCGTACGTCTCGGACAGCAGCGTCAGCGGCAGCTCGAACAGCTGGTACGACCCGATGATCGTCATGATGACGACGAAGACGACGACGTGGCGCATGGACGGCAGGGTCACGTGCCAGAACACCTGCCAGGCGTTCGCGCCGTCGATACGCGCCGCCTCCTCCAGCGACCTGTCGACGGTCTGCAGCGCCGCCAGGAAATAGACCATGTTGAACCCGACCCACAGCCAGAGCGACGCGATCACGATCGCCGGCATGATGAGCGGCGGGTCCACCAGGAAATGCGCCTCCAGGCCCCAGTGAAGCAGCGCCTGCGCGCCGCGCGTGATGAGGCCATAGCGCGGCGTGAACAGGACCGAGAACAGGATCCCGACCAGCACCTGCCCGACCAGGTTCGGCGAGAAGAAGATCAGCCGGAAGATACCGCGCATCCGCGAGCCGCCGCCGTTGAGCAGCAGCGCCAGCCCCATCGCCAACGGCAGCTGCACGCAGACCGACACCAGCGCGAAGATCGTCGTGTTCCAGAGCGCCGTGTGGAAGTTGGTGTCGTGCAGCAGGAACCTGAAGTTGTCCAGCCCGACGAAGGCGCGGCTGCGCGGCCCGTTCGTCTCGTAGAACGCAAGCACGATCGCGTTGACGAACGGCACGATGAAGAAGACCGCCGTCACCAGCAGATACGGCGACAGGAATAGATACGGCGCGGGCCCTTTGTGACGCACCTTCATCGCGCCGTCCGCAGCTTGCTCTCGCGATCGGCGTAGCGCCGCACGTCGGCGGCGACCTTGGCCAGGTTGGCGCGGATCGCCCGCATCAGCCCCTCCTCGCCCTCGTCGCGGTGCGCGAGGTAGTACTCGACCGACCGGGTGTACGCCTCGTCGAGCTTGGTGCGCGCCTGCGCGTCGACCGGGCTGGAATAGACCGCCGGCGCGTCCGGGGCCAGCGTCGCGTACATCCGGCCGATCGGCTCGTTCGACCAGTACGGGTTCGGTCGATCGAATTCGGGTAGGTTCCAGGCGTCCTTCAGCACCGGGATGATGTTGGTCGCCTGGAAGCGCTTCCCGAGCTCCGGCGTGTCGAAGTAGAGGTACTTCGCCAGCTCCCACGCCAGGTCCGGGTGCTTGGTCGCCTTCATGATAATGAGCCCGGTGCCCCCCCAGACCGACGTGCGGCGGCCGCCCGGCGTCCAGGCGGGCAGCGGCATCAGCGCCATCTTCCCCTTCAGCGACGGCACCTCGTCCTCGAACACCCAGCTGCGCCAGTCGGGCGCCCAGACGAACACCACGAGCCCGTCGATCATCGCCTTCGCGACCGGCTGTCCCCAGCCGAAGTCGTAGCCGATCTTGTGCGGCCCGCGTGACTGCAGGATGTGCCAGCGAATCAGCTGGGCGTTGTCCTCGGTGGCCAGCGCGACGTTGCCGTCGGGATCGAAGAACTGGCCGCCCCGCTGGAGCATCAACGTGTCGAGGCTCCAGTTGCCGTCGTCGCGCAAGTCGATCATGTAGTGGTCGATCACGCCGTCGCCGTCGTAATCGCGCGTGATGCGCTGGCCGACCTCGACGAACTTGTCCCAGGTGGTCAGCTGCGAGACGTCGATGCCCAGCTGTTCGACCAGGTCGCGCCGATAAGCCAGCATCACCGGGTGCACGTCGTGCGGCAGCCCGTAGACCCGCCCGCGCGCCGACCAGAGGCTGAAGCGCGACTGCACCAGGCGATCGTAGAGGCCGTCTCTGTGCAGACGGTCGGTCAGATCCATGAGGCCGAAGTCCTCGGCCGGGCCGCGCGTGAAGTAGCCGATCGATCCCTCGAACAGCTCGGCGAGATCCGGCACGTCCGCGTCGGCGAGGATCGAGCTCTGCAGGCGCGCCTGCAGCGATGCCCAGTTGACCAGCTGCAGCTGCACCTTGACGCCGTGCTCGCGTTCGAAGCGCGGGATCGCGCGCCCGTACGAGGCGTAGTGCGCGTCGGTGTGCGTGACGATCACCAGATCGGGACGCTCGTCGTGGCGGCGCGCGGTCGCCACGCGGATCCCGACCGACACGATCGCGATCACCAGCAGCGCGAACGGCGCCTTCCCGTACGGATATTTGTCGATCAGCGACACGCGCGCTGGTCGATTTCTAACACCGGCGCGCCCGGCGATTCCAGGCATCGAACTTGCTTCGCGGAAACGGGCATGCGATCGACAACGACCGTGAGAGACGAGATCGTCGGCGTCGGGTTGTTGTGGGCGGCGCTGGCGGCGCTGCCCGGCTGTGGGGGCCCGGCATCGGGAGCGACCGCGGCCGCGGCCGCGGCCTGCATGCAGCTGCATGCGGCGAGCGCCGCCCGGTCCGCGCGCTGCTCGGGCGGCATGGTCGCGGACTGGCAGGCCAACATCGACAGCCAGGAAGACTGCGCCGCCTACACCCGCCACGTCGCCGACCATCAGGTCGAGTACCGACCCCAGAACCTCGCCGCCTGCCTGGCCGAATACGACAGATCGTGCGACGAAGTTCCGACAGTCTGTGCATACGACGTTCTGCACGGCCTGGTTTCGGACGGACAACCCTGCCAGGACAACGAGGTCTGCGGCACCACCTCCGTCTGCTTTCCCATTGGCGGCGACACGTGCGGCGGCCAGGTGTGTGGGCGGCTCGCGGCCGAGAACGAAAGTTGCGGGCTCTGGTGTGGCGGCACGGCGCCCTGCGGCGCCATCGCCGTGTGCGCGGGCGATCTCGTTTGCGTGAACACTGTTTGCGTCAAGTCGAAAGGAATCGGCGAGAGCTGCGGACCCGCCGACCCGACCACCTGTTCCAGCCTTCTCGCCTGCAGTGCCGACCCAGCGGATCCGCAGGCCACCGGAACCTGTCAGGCGAAGACCGCGGGCGGCCCGTGCCACGTCGATCTGGACTGCCCGGCCGCTCAGTACTGCGCGCAGGGGACATGCACGCCGCGGCGGCCGCTGGGCGCCAACTGCGCCGATGCGCCAAACGGCTGCGCGACCTGGAACAAGTGCGACGATGCAACCGCGACGTGCATCCTCGCCGGCCGGCCGGGCCAGCCGTGCGCGCCGTACCCGCAGCAGCCCGACTATACCGTCTGCATCGTCGGATTCTGCCTCCAGACCAACAACAGCGCGAACTGCTTGCCTTACCCGAGCCCCGGCGGCAGCTGCCCAACAACTGTCTGCACGGCAAGTGGCGACTGCGAGACAGTAGTTGTCTGCGCGCCGGGATACAGCTGCGACGTGCCGACAATGACCTGCGTCGCCTGCCCCTGACGTTTCACGCGGCCGCGCGCTCGGGCTCGCGCAGGGCCGGGTGCGCCGACATCGGGTTCGACTCGGGCGTCGAGATGTCGCGGCCGCGCAGCATCGCGCCGATTCGCTTGGACGCGCCGTCGTAGAAGCCGCCCTGCTCGTGCCAGACGGCGGGGTTGCGGAACGTGCCGAACACGATGTCCCAGATCGGCAGGTCGGCGTAGTTGTAGCCGTGGACGCCGCGCTGGTGGTGGATGCCGTGCGCCTCGGGGCGCTGGATCAGGTAACCGAGCCAGCGCGGGGTGCGGATGTTCGCGTGCTGCAAGAACGCGGCGAACAGGCCGTAAACGCCCGCCACCAAAGTTGCGGTCGGCGACAGGCCGAGCACCAGCTGGAGGATGACGGCGGACAGGACCGTGAAGGCGGCGGCGTCGAGCGGGTGGAACAGTCCGACGCCGAAGATGTCGACGCGCTCGGCGCTGTGGTGCATCTGGTGCATCCACCGCCAGAGGAACGGCGACGTGTGCTGCAGCCGGTGCCACCAGTAGTTGAAGAACTGGAACACGACGTAGCCGACGACGGCGCCGCCCAGCGTGCCCAGGCCGGCAAGGTGGAAGAGCGCGTGCTTCTTGACGAAGCCTTCCCAGGCGAACGGCAGCACGCCGCCGATGGCGCTGGTGAGAAAGAAGAACAGCACGCCCTTGAGCCGCCACCACGTGACCTTGGGGAACTTGCGGGCGGGGCGGATCGCCTCCCAGACGATGAACGTGATGAACAGGACCGGAATGGTGAGCGGAAAGATGTCTTCGATGGTCATGGTCGGCCTCCTTTGGCTTCCGACCAGAGGGCGTAACGCGGCCCGGAACATCGTTCCGCGGGCGGAAAGCTGCGTGATCTCAGGCGGCTTGCCCTCACCCCAGCCCTCTCCCGCAAGCGGGAGAGGGGGACAGATCCGATTCGGTCCCCTCGCCCCGCGAAGCGGGGAGAGGGTTAGGGTGAGGGGCGCCTCTAGCGGGCCCTACGGCTCGTAGACGCAGAAGGTGCCGGTCCGGACGGACCGGGACAGGTGACGGCCCAGCTCGGGATCGGCGGCGGCGATGCGGTCGAGCGCGTCCTTGAGGCGCCGCTGCACGTTGACGCGCGCGCGCTCGGCCGCCGCACCGGCGCGGCGCTCGCGGCCGCCCAGGCCCACGCCGCGCGCCAGCTCTTCGGCCAGCTGCTCGCGCTCGGCGTGCGCCTTCGCCGCGCGCGCCGGATCGTTGTCCGCTTCGGCGTCGGCGATCTGCTGCTCGAGATCCTCGTAGCGCTCGCGGTACGCGGCCCGCGCTTGCGCATCCAGAACGGGACCGGCGTCGCCCGTGTCGACGCCGGGAGCGCCGTCGGCGGCGCCCGCGCCTCCGAGATCGAGCACGTGGAATTCGCGGCCCGGCTCGGCGCAGAGCCGCGCCAGCATCGCCAGACCGCGGCTCGCGCGCAGGCGCAGCACACGGCCGGCCTGCGACAGAACCCAGACGTCGCCCTCGGCCGCCATGGTCAGCGGCTGCGGCGTCGCGACGACCGACGGAGGGTGCGGCAAGCCGCGGCGCGCGGCGAGCGCGGCCAGATCGCGCTCGACCCGCGCCACGAACGGAGCGGCGCCGACGGCGCGGGCCTGCGCGAGCGCCCGGCGCAGGAGCGCCTCCGCCTCGTCGAACCCGTCGCGGACGGCGGCGAGCAGCCCGAGGACGCGGTCGACCGGCCCGAGCCAGGTGAGCCCCATCTGTCCGAAGGTCGCATAGTGGCCGCTCAGACCCTTGAGGCGCGGCTCGAACGCGGCCGCGCGCTCGCGGTCGCCCAGCGCCGCGGCCGTCTCGCCGGCCAGGATCATCGCCAGCGACTCGCCGGTCAGCATCGGGTGCTGGTGGGGCACCCGCGCCCACTCGGCCCGCGCGTCGTCGACGAACCCGGCCCGCACCATCGCGTGCGCAGTCATGACCGGCCGCCAGGCGGTGTCCCCCGGGGCCCCCGGGAACAGCTCACCGAGCCGCGCGCCGGCCGCGCGCAGCTCCGCTTCGCCGCCGCGCTCGAGCCCGAGCCCGTAGGCCTGCATCGCATACACGATCGGAAAGTTCGGATCGTCGATGCGGCCGGCGATCGCGGCGGCCTCGGACCGCAATCGCTCTGCCTCGTCGAAGCGACCGGACATGATCTCGCGCATCGCCCGCGCCAGCAGGGGGCGCCAGAGGTAGCGCGGATGGCCGACTTCGCGTCCCAGCGCCTCCATCGCCGCCACCTCGGCGTCGGCGCCGGCGACATCGCCGAGCTCGACCCGGTCGATGAAGGCGCGCATGCGCGCCTGGATCGCCAGCGCGCGGTCGCCGCGGGCCAGCGCCGCGGCGCCCAGCTCCGTGACCAGCGACAGCCGCTCGGTGGGCGGCGCGTAGTCGGCCAGCGCGGCCAGCGCCGCATGGAGCGTGCGCAGGACGACCTCCGGATCGCCGCCCTCGCGCGCGAGCGCGATCGCCTGCCGGGCGAGGGTCGACTCCGCCTCCGGATTCAGCGACGGCTGGCGCGCGGCGGCCAGGCGGGCCATCACGATCGGCCGGACCGACGCATCGTCGGCGGGCAGCGCGGCGAGCGCTTCCTCCAGCAGTCCGACCAGCGCGGGATCGACGACGGCGATCCGGATCTCCGATCCGAACGCCAGCGCGGCCGCGGACAGACGACGGCCGTCGGCGGCCGCGCGCGCCAGGGCCGCCGCTTCCAGCGCGCGCGCTTTCGCGGCGGCCACCGCGCCCGACGAGATCAGGCAGCGCGACAGCGCCACCAGCAAGTCGCAGCGAGCGAGCGGGTCCGACGGAACCACCGGCAGCGCGCGCAGCGCGCGTTCGTACATCTCGGCGGCGGCCTCGAACGCCAGCCGTCCCGCCAGCTCCGCGGCCGCGCGCTGGGCCAGCCCCACCGCGCGCGCCGCGCCTCCCTCGGGCAGCGCCAGCAGCGCGTGGTGCGCCGCCTCCAACCCGGCGTCGCCGGCGCCGGCCGCGGTCTCGTACAGCCGGGAGGCGGCCAGGTGCAGGGGGTGGCGCTCGCCGGTCGGCAGCGACGCGTAGATCGCGTCGCGCACCAGCGCATGCGACAGGCGCAGCCGGTCGCCGGGGCGGGTGACGAACCCGAGCGCCTCCGCCTCGTCCAGCGCCGCGCCCGGATCGCCGACGCCGTGCGATGCGATCAGCTCCGCGCCCAGCCGCGCGTCGTGCTCGCGCCCCAGCACCGACGCGATCTGCAGCGCCCGGCGCGCCGGCGGCGCCAGGCGGGCGAGCCGGCCGCGGATGACGTCGTCGACGCCGGTCGGGATCACCGCCGCCCCGTCCGGCCGCCGTTCCAGCTCGCCGCGCGCGGCGAGCAGCTCGATGGTCTCGGCCAGGAACAGCGGGTTACCCTCGGTCGTCCGCTGCAGATCCTCGACGAGCGCGCGCGGCAGAGGGCGCCCGACCCGCGCCTCCGCCAGCGCGGCGGTCTCGGCCGGCGCCAGGCGGCCGAGCGGCAGGGAGCGCCCTTCGCGCGCGATCCGGCCGAGCAGCCGAGCCCCGTCGGGCGACAGCCGCGCCTCGACGTCCCGGTACGACGCGAGCACCAGCAAGCGCTGCCCGCGCAGCGAGCGGGCCACGAAGTCGAGCAGCCGGAGCGATCCGGCATCCGCCGCGTGCAGGTCGTCGAACACGACCAGGGTGGGCCGGCGGGCGGCGGCCGCCGTCAGCTCGCCCAGCACCGCCTCGAGCAGCTCGAATCCCGCCGCCTCGCCGGCGGCCGGCCGGGTCGGACCGAGCTCGGGCAGGACCGGCGCGAGCGCCGCCGGCCGGCCCGCGGCTGGCGCGGGGAGCGCGCGCAGCACCTGCGCCCAGGGCAGGTACGCGGGCGGCGCTTCGCCCTCCCAGCACCGTCCCCAGATCACCTCGAAGCCGCGGGCGCGCGCATCGTCCGACGCCTCGTCCGCCAGGCGGGTCTTGCCGATCCCCGGCTCGCCCACCAGGAGCACCAGGCCGCCCTGCCCCGCCGCCGCGCGATCCAGCGCCGCGCCGATCTCGGCCCGTTCCGCGTCGCGGCCGAAGAGCGTTCGCGTCCCGATCATGGCGCGCACAATTTACATCGGGACACCACGGCCGGAACTCTGGGTTAGAGTCGCCCGCGCCGATGGCGACCGTCGACCTCGAGCACGTGCACAAGACCTACGAGGGTGGCTTCCAGGCCGTGCGCGACTTCAACCTCGCCATCAAGGAACGCGAGTTCATCGTGCTGGTCGGCCCGTCGGGCTGCGGCAAGTCGACGACGCTGCGCATGATCGCCGGCCTCGAGGAGATCACGTCGGGGACGATCTCGATCGGCGGGAAGGTGATGAACAGCGTCTCGCCAAAGGATCGCGACATCGCGATGGTGTTCCAGAGCTACGCGCTCTACCCGCACATGACCGTGTTCGAGAACATGGCGTTCGCGCTGAAGCTGCGGCGCCTGCCGCGGACCACGATCGCCGACAAGGTGCGCCGCGCCGCCGAGGTGCTGGGCATCGTGGCCGAGCTCGACAAGCGGCCCAAGCAGCTGTCGGGCGGGCAGCGGCAACGGGTCGCGCTCGGGCGCGCCATCGTGCGCGAGCCGCGCTGCTTCCTGTTCGACGAGCCGCTGTCGAACCTGGACGCGAAGCTGCGCGTCGAGATGCGCGCCGAGATCAAACGGCTGCACCTGACGCTCGGCAGCACCACCGTCTACGTCACCCACGATCAGGAAGAGGCGATCACGCTCGGCGATCGGGTGGTCGTCATGAAGGACGGCGTCGTCCAGCAGTGCGCGGGCGCGCTCGACATCTATCACCGGCCCGCGAACCGGTTCGTCGCCGGCTTCCTCGGCACGCCGCCGATGAACTTCTTCGAGGGACGCCTGGTCTCCGAGGACGGGCGGCTCTGGTTCGACGAGGGGACGGGCAGGCTACCCGTCTCGGAGCGGGCGGCGGCGGCGCTGCGCACGCGCGCCGCGGCGGATCCGGCCATCGTGATGGGCCTGCGCCCGGAGGCGCTGGCCCCGTCCGGGGCGGCGGCGCGCTTCGCCGCCGCGGGATCGCTCACGATGAAGGTCTGGCTGGTGCAGCCCCTGGGCGCGATGATGGACGTCTATCTGCAGACCGATCGCCACGCGCGCGTCGTCGCGCACATCGACGCGACCGCCGACGGCGCCGCGCCCGGCGTCGGCGAGACGCTGTCCGTCGCGGTGGACATGGAACGGGCGCACTTCTTCGCGGCCGG
>DATFXS010000538.1:0-8436 GCA_035315605.1 Polyangia bacterium | reverse complement strand
CACCATCGAGGAGCGCAGCGCCCACCTGCGCGGGTTCATCGAGGGCTACGCGAAGTTCGCGCGCCTGCCGATGCCGGCCAAGCAGGAGAGCCGCTGGGACGCGCTGGTCGAGAGCCTGCGTCCGCTCTACTCGTTCCAGGTCGAAGGCCGGCTCCCCGAACGACCGGGATCGTTCGACGCCGCGCAGATGCAACAGGTGCTGATCAACCTGCTCAAGAACGCGGTCGAGGCGGGCGGCCCGCCCGACGCCATCACGCTGTCGATCGCCGAGGTGCCGGCCGGCGCGTTCGAGATCCGCGTCGAGGATCGCGGCAAGGGGATGCGCGACGACGTCATGAAGAACGCGCTGCTGCCCTTCTTCTCGACCAAACCGTCGGGCAGCGGCCTCGGCCTGCCCCTCTGCCGCGAAATCGTGGAAGCCCACGGCGGCACCCTGTCGATCCGCCCGCGCGCCGGCGGCGGCATCAGCGTCGTCTGCCTGATCCCCTAGTTGGGCTCGACCTGGTCGGCGGCTTCCGGAGGGTCGGGTGTTCCCTTTCGGGTACCGCTCCTGAAATGGCCGCTTCGCGGCCATCGTCGCTCGTATTCGCGCTGGCATCCTCGCCCCCGAGCTCTGCGATGCCAGGCCATCGTCCGTGGGGCGAGGAGCGCGCTCATACGTACCCGAAAGAGAACACCCGACCCTCCTCGCACCGCCTCCAACGCATCAGCGCACTCATTCCCTAGCCGCTGACCCGACCCGCTGTTGACGACGGGGAGCCGGCGCAGGGGGCTGCGGGCGTCCCGTTTGGGGCACGTATGAGGCCGCTCCGCGCCCCTCGACCGCATGCCAAGCAGCTCAACGATCAAGGGCGCGGCTGCCAGGCCGAATACGAGCGACGATGGCCGCGTAGCGGCCATTTCAGGAGCGGTGACCCAAACGGGACGCCCGCAGGCCCCGGGAGCCGGCGACCGGGTCGCGCTCGCTCGAGGCGACTCAGCCGCACGAGACGAAGCGATCGAGTAAGCTGCGCGGCCGGTGATCCGGCTCGATCAGATCAGCAAGCAGCACGGCCCGCAGATCCTGTTCGTCGATGCGTCGGCGGCGATCTTTCGTGGCGAGAAGATCGGCCTGGTCGGCCCGAACGGGGCCGGCAAGTCGACTGTCTTCCGGATGATCATGCGCGAGGAATCGCCGGACGACGGGCAGATCTCCATCGAACGCAACGTCACGATCGGCTACTTCAGCCAGGACGTCGGCGAGATGGCGGGGCGGCCGGTTGTCGCCGAGGTGAT
Organism: Polyangia bacterium; assembly: GCA_035315605.1. Taxonomy (GTDB): domain Bacteria; phylum Myxococcota_A; class Polyangia; order Fen-1088; family Fen-1088; genus JADGRB01. Next base: position 7,161 of record DATFXS010000538.1, on the reverse strand, counting down.
GGCCGGCGCGGGGCCGGTGTCGGAGGTCGCCGCCGAGCTGAAGAAGCTGGAAGAGGCGCTGGCCGATCCGGCGCGGGGCGACGAGATGGAGGCGCTCCTCGAGCGGTTCGGCACGGTGCAGGCGCGCTTCGACGATCTGGGCGGCTACGCGCTGGAGGCGAAGGCGCGCGAGATCCTCGCCGGCCTCGGCTTCTCGCAAGAGGTTATGGACGGCGACGTCGCGAACCTGTCCGGCGGCTGGAAGATGCGCGTCGCCCTGGCGCGCATCCTGCTCATGCGGCCCGATGCGATGTTGCTCGACGAGCCGTCGAACCACCTGGACCTCGAGTCGCTGATCTGGCTGGAGAACTTCCTGAAGGCGTTCGAGGGCGCCCTGCTGATGACGTCGCACGATCGCGAGTTCCTGAACCGGATCGTCGGGCGGGTGATCGAGATCGACGGCGGCGTGCTGACCAGCTACTCCGGCAACCTGGAGTTCTACGAACGCCAGCGCGCGCAGAACGAGGCGCAGGCGCAGGCGGCGTTCGAACGCCAGCAGGCGATGCTGGCCAAGGAGATGCGGTTCATCGAGCGCTTCAAGGCGCAGGCCGCCAAGGCATCGCAGGTGCAATCACGGGTGAAGAAGCTCGACAAGATCGAGAAGCTGGAGCCGCCCAAGCGGCGCAAGACGCTGGATTTCGAATTTCCGTCCCCGCCGCGCTCGGGCGAGGACGTCGTCCGGATCGAGGGGATGCACAAGGCCTACGGCGCCAAGGTGATCTACGACCGCCTCGACCTGTCGATCCGCCGGCGCGAGCGCTGGGCGGTGATGGGCGTGAACGGCGCCGGCAAATCCACGCTGCTTAAACTGGTGGCCGGGGCCACCGAGCCGGACAGCGGCAACCTGACGCTGGGGCCCAGCGTCAGGCTCGGGTACTTCGCCCAGCACGCCATGGAGCTGCTGGACCCTGAGCGGACGGTCTACGAGACCCTCGAGGAAGCGTTTCCGCTCGCCAACGTCGGGTCGCTGAAGACGCTGGCCGGCTGCTTCGGGTTCTCGGGGGGCGACGCCGACAAGACCTGCCGCATCCTGTCGGGGGGGGAGAAAGCCCGGGTGGTCCTGGCGCGCATTCTTTACGCCCGGCCCAATTTCCTGGTGTTAGATGAGCCGACCAACCACCTCGACATCACTACCAAAGACATGATCGTACGGTCGCTTGCCGACTACGAGGGGACCATGTTGTTCGTTTCCCACGACCGCCAGTTTCTGGCCCGTTTGTCGAACCGCGTGCTCGAGCTGGGGCCCGACGGCCCCACCCTTTACGGCGGCGGATATACGGAATATGTCCAGCGGAGCGGGCACGAGGCCCCCGGCTTGCGGTAAGTTTCCCGCAACAAGTCAGCAACTCACCGGCCAATTAAAGGAAGAGCCCTCATGCGTGTCGCCACCCGCATCGTGTCGATCGTCCTTCTTCAACTGCTGCTGGCGTTCGCCGTCGCGCGAAACGCTGGCGCCGCCGAGAGCAAGGAGGCCGTCGACAAGCTGAAAACGCTCAGCCAGAGCGCCTCCGCCGCTTACGGCGACGGCGACTTCGAAAAGACGAAGACCCAGCTGCAGGAGGCGATGGCGCTCGCCCGTGAGAACAACCTCGGGTCGAACAAGGTGATGGCGCAGATCTACATCCTGGTCGGCGTCGTGAAGATCAACGAGCAGAAGGACACCGAGACGGGCATCAAGTACTTCGCCAAGGCGCTGGACATCAACCCGGCCGCGAAGGTGCCGCCCACGATGGCGACCAAGGCGGTCAAGGCGGCGTTCGCGAAGGCCGAGGACGTCGACCCGTCGACGGTCGCCGACCCCGCCGAGGGCGAGGAGGCCGGGGGATCGAAGAAGCCCTCTAAGAAGGACGCCGCGAAGGAGGCGGCTGCCGCCGCCGAGCAGGAAAAGCAGGACAAGGCCGCCGCCGCGTCCGCCGCGGCCGACGAGAGGAAGCGGGCCGCCGAGGAGAGGAAGCAGGCCGCCGAGGAGAAGAAGCGGGCCGCCGAGGAGAAGAAGCAGGCGGACGCGGAGCGCAAGCGCAACGACGCCGAGAGCCAGAAGCTGGTCGACGACCTGGCGCAGACGAAGATCAGCGAGAGCCAGCTGAAGGCCGACAAAGAGAAGATGCAGCGCGACCGGCAGGAAAAAGACAAGATGCTGACCGACGCCAAGGGCTACATGGCGCAGCTGGAGAAGGAGAAGGCCGCCAAGGACAAGCAGATCGACGCGTTGAACGCGAAGATCGCGCAGCTCGAGAAGGACAAGGCCGACCGCGACGCCAAGATCGCCCCGGCCAACGCGAAGATTCAGCAGCTCGAAAAGGACAAGCTCGAGAAGGACAAGCAGATCGCGGCGCTGACCGCCAGCGACAAGAATGAGCGCGCGGCGAAGGAGAAGCTGCAGCAGGAGAAGCCGGAGCGCGAGCGCCAGCTGAACGAGGCCAAAGCGCGCATCGCGCAGCTCGAGAAGGAGAAGGCCGATCGGGACAAGCAGATCTCTAGCCTATCGGCCAGCGACAAGAAGGAGCGCGAGTCACGCGAAAAGCTGGAGAAAACGATGGCCGACGTGGCGGCGCGCGAGCGCGAGCGGCGCAACAAGGAGATCGAGGATCGGCAGGAAAAAGAGAAGTTGGCCGAGGGCGGCGAGCTGCCCGGCCACATCCGCGAGCCGGTCACGTGCGATCTGCCGGACGAGGTAACCGCCGGCGAGGACCTGTACGTCCACTGCGTGCCGCAGCCCGGCGTCGGCGCGAAGATGCTCGCGTTCTACTACCGGTCGGGCGGCTCGGCGCTCTACAACGCGGTGACCCTCGAGCGGTCGCGCAAGGGCTGGTATGTCACGACGATCCCGGGCGGGCGGGTCTCGGGAAGGCTGCTGCACTACTACGTCGAGGCGCGTGATTCCCGCGAGAAGATCGCCGCCAGCAACGGCAAGGCGACTTCGCCCAACGTCATCACGGTCAAGCCGGCGGGCGGCGCCTCCCTCGCCAAGGCCCGCGGCAAGCACTAGCCGGCTGATACAATCAGGGCGTGGCAACGCCGAGCACGCTGCTGGACGAGTCGACGCTGGCGCGCAGCGGCGACGGGGCGGCCGGCCTGCATTTGCTGGTGATGGGAGCGAAGCAGTTCGCGACGTTCGCCCTGCCCGCGCGCGGCGAGGTGATCGTCGGCCGGGGCGACGCGGCGGGTGTCGACGTCAAGCTCGACGACGCCAAGGCGTCGCGGCGCCACCTGCGCCTCCACCTCGGAGACGGCGTCGACGTCGAGGACCTGGGCAGCGCCAACGGCACGCGGGTTCACGACCGCAAGCTGGCGCCCGGAACGCGCGTTCGTGTGCATCCCGGCGAGGCGATCGCGGTCGGTTCGCTGGTGCTGATGGTACAGCCCAATCGATCGGCGCGGCCCGCGCGCGGGCAGCCGCTCTCGCACACGGAGTTCGAAGGACGGGTGGAGTGGGAGTGCTCGCGCGCCGAGGCGACCGGCGGGACGTTCTCTGTAGCGCGCGTGCAGGCGACACCCGAGGCTGGCCCCACCGAAGCCACCACCGGCGACGCGATCCGACCGATCGACGTCGTCGGCCGCTACGGGCCGGGTGAATTCGAGCTGTTGCTGCCGGGGATCGCCGGGGAAACGGCGCGCGCGCTCGCCGCCGCGTTCGCCCGGCGGCTTGGCGACGCCCGCAGGCCGCCGCGCGCCGGCGTCGCCAGCTACCCCGAGGACGGCCGCCATGCGGCGGCGCTGCTGGCACGCGCGGGAGCTCGCGCGCGCCCCGACGGCGGGCTGGATGGGCGGGAGGCCGACGGCGGGGCCGGCGGGGCCGCGATCGGCTGCGTCGAAGAGAGGATGCGGCGCGTGCAGGCGCTGGCCGAGCGCGCCGCCGCCGGCGAGATCAACGTGCTGATCCTGGGCGAGACCGGCGTCGGCAAGGAAGTGCTGGCGCGCGCCATCCATGGCTCTTCGGCGCGCGCGGCGCGGCCGCTGGTGTCGATCAACTGCGCGGCGCTGGCGCCGACGCTGCTCGAGAGCGAGCTGTTCGGCCACGAGCGCGGCGCGTTCACGGGCGCGGGGCCGGCCAAGGCGGGGCTGCTCGAGACGGCGCCCGGCGGCACGATATTTCTCGACGAGGTCGGGGAGCTGCCGCTCGCCACGCAGGCGAAGCTTCTCCGCGTCATCGAGACGCACGAGGTGCTGCGCGTCGGCGCCGTGCGCCCGCGCAAGATCGACGTGCGATTCGTCGCCGCCACCAACCGCGACCTGGAGACGGAGGTGGCGCTCGGGACCTTCCGGCGCGATCTGTTCTTCCGCCTAAACGGGATGACGCTGACGATTCCACCGCTGCGCGAGCGGCCGAAGGACCTGCCGATCCTGGCGCGCGCGTTCGTCGCGCAGCTCGCGCGCGGGCGGGCTCCCGAGATCTCCGCGCCGGCGATGGCGGCGCTGGCCGCGCACGGCTGGCCGGGCAACGTGCGCGAGCTGCGCAACGTGATCGAGCGGGCGCTGCTGCTGTGCGATGGTCCCGCGCTGCGCCCCGAGCATCTGCCCGAACCGGTCCCGTACGCGGACGTCGTGGCGCCAGCGCCGCCCGCCCCGGCGCCCCGTCCCGACGAGCGCGCGCGCATCCTGGCCGCGCTGGCGGCGTGCGGCGGCAACCAGAGCCGCGCCGCGCGCCAGCTCGGCATCTCGCGCAAGGTGTTGATGGCGCGCCTCGACAGCTACGCCGTCGCCCGGCCGCGCAAGCGGGGTCCCGAATGAGCGACTCGCCTCACGGAGGAGGTTCGAAGAGTCGCCCGCCGGGCGCCACGGAGATCACGGCGCTCGACCGCGACGCGGCCCGCCGCACGCCCTCCCCCGCCCCCGCGACCCGCACCCCTGGCGTGGCCGGCGTCGGCGCCGAGCGCTATGTGCTGGACAAGCAGATCGCCTCCGGCGGCATGGGGCGCGTGTTCGCGGGGCGCGATCTCCGGCTGGGCCGCACGGTGGCGATCAAGATGCTGCGCACGCAGGAGGCCGCCCTGGCCCGCCGCTTCGAGCGCGAGGTGCGGCTGGCCGCCCGCCTGCAGCACCCCGGCGTCGTCCCCGTCTACGACGCCGGGTTCTGGCCCAGCGGCGAGCCGTTCCTGGTGATGAAGCTGGTGCTGGGGCAATCGCTCGCGCGGGTCGTCAAGGACGCCGACACGCGCGAAGATCGGCTGGCGCTGCTGCCGCACGTGATCGCCGCCGCCGAGGCGATCGCCTACGCGCACGACCAGGGGATCGTCCACCGCGACCTGAAGCCGTCCAACATCCTGGTCGGCGCGTTCGGCGAGACGGTGGTCGTCGACTGGGGACTGGCGAAGGATCTGCGCGCCCAGGAGACGGTCGACCGCGACGTCAGCAAGCTCAAGGGCATCCAGCCGCTGGGCGGCGACACCGCCGTCGGAGCCGTCGTCGGGACACCCGCGTACATGTCGCCCGAGCAGGCGGCCGGCAAGCCCGTCGATCTGCGCGCTGACGTCTACGCGCTGGGCGCCATCCTCTACTTCGTGCTGGCCGGGACGGCGCCGCAGCCGGCAAACACGAACCCGCCCGGCCACGCGCCCGCCGCGTCGGGGAAGCTGGTCCCCCTCGTGACGCTCGAACCGCGCCTGCCGCCCGATCTGCTGGCGGTCGTCGCCAAGGCGATCGCGATGGATCCCGACCGCCGCTACCCGTCCGCCTTCGAGCTGACCGAGGACCTCAAACGGTTCGCGGGCGGTCGTCTCGTCGCCGCGCGGCAGTACTCGCCGCTCGAGCGCGCCAGCCGGTTCGTCGGGCGCCACCCGGTCGCCGTCGGCCTGGCGTTCGCCGCCGCGGCCGCCGGCATGGTGGTGGCCCGGCTGGCCATGCGCTGAGCGCGATCCGCTCCGCAGCGACGGGGAATGTCGACGTCGTGTGAGGTGCGTCGTTGACACCGTGCCCGGCGCATCTCTAACGTGGCGCATGGTGAAGACGCGCTTATCGCCCGTGTGGTTTGCATTCGCGGTGGTGGCGCTTTCGGCGGTCGGGTTCGGTTGCAGCACCGGCCCGAGCGGCGGCGCCGCGGGCAAGGGCGGCGCAACGGGGACGGCGGGCGCGGGCGGTGTGAGCGGCGCGAGCGGCGCGGGCGGCAGCGCCGGAGCGGGCCGCGGCGGCAGCGCCGGCGGCGCGACGGGTGGCAGCGGCGGCGCGGCCGGATCGACCGGCGGCACGATGAGCTGCGCCGACGCCGGCGTGCCGGACGGCGGCGCCGTCGACGGCGGAGACGCGAGCACCTGCACGCCTCCGCCCGATCCGTTCACCACCGCGACGCCGATTGTCGTCGGCGGGAACATGGGGATCGGATCGCTCGACAAGCCGGCGACGACGAAGATCTACTTCTCCTTCGCCGGCACCAAGGGCGAAGCGATCGCCATCGAGACGCTGACCAGCGCCACGCTGGCGTTCTCGCCCATCCTGCCCGATCTGGTCGCGACGTTGTATGACGCGAGCGAGGCACAGATCGCGCGCAACGACGATCCGTGGCCGCGAACTTCGACCGACGCCGTCATCTACACGGTCCTCCCGGCGACCGGCACCTACTACGTCGTGATCGGCGATTGCAACGCCGTCCTCGGTGCCGGCGCAGGCTGCGCCGCGCCGGGTTCGATCCTGAACTACAACTTCAGCGTCCAGATCCACGACGTCGCCGGCGCGACCGTGATCAGCGAGGGCGCCGAACCGGACAACGACACCGCGGCCGGCGCCGCCACCATCGCGTACACGAAGGCTGGCGGAACGGCCTACGTGCCCCTGCTGCTCGCCGGCGCTTTCCAGAGCGCCACCGACACCGACACCTACGGCTTCACCGTCCCGACCGACACGCCGATCGATTCGGGTGCGCGCGCGCGGGCGTCGTTCTGGATCCTTCCGTCGGGCGCCAGCGGCAACGGATCGACGGCCACGCCGGGCAGCATTTACGTCGTCGATCCGGCCGACACCTCCGGCGCGCACCTGGCCGAGATCGACGGCACGAAGTACGGCAGCGGAAAGCCGGGCACGCCGACCGGCCCCGCCAACCTGTCGGTGCCGATCTTGCTCGGGCATCGTTACAACCTGGTCGTCAAGCACTCCAGCCAGACGACCGGCGCCAACGACTTCTATTTCATC
>DATFXS010000537.1:0-9099 GCA_035315605.1 Polyangia bacterium | reverse complement strand
TTATCTGGAGTTTTCGACCAAGGCGTTGCTGCGCTCTGCTTATAAGGATCGCATCGAAGCGCTGACACGCGGCGTGCAAGGCGGAATCTACAGCCCAAACGAGGCTCGCAACGAAGAAGAATTGCCATCTGTGAAATGGGGTGAGGAGCCGCGTGTGCAACAGCAAGTCGTCCCATTAAGTCAGGTTGAAAAGATGTCGGCCGCTCTTCCAGGTCAAGGCGGACCGCACATTCCGAGCGCGCCTGCACCGCCTGCGCCGCCGCCGTCGTGTAGGCGACCTGCGCGTCGTCCAGCTCGATGACGCTGCCCAGGCCCTGGCGGTAGCGCGCCTCGGCCAGGTTCAGCTGATCGCGCGCGTTCACCAGCGCCTCCTCGGCCGCCGTGATGGTCGCCTTCGCCGCCTGCACGGCCAGGCGTCCTTGCTCGACGTCGACCTCGACCTGCAGGCGCTGCGCCGCGACCTGCCCGTCGAGGCCCATGACGTTGCCCTTCGCCTCCCGGATCTGGCCGCGGGTCAGGCCGCCCTGAAAGATCCCCCACGTCAGCGTCAGCCCGACGTACCAGTTCGGGATCAGTCGATCCAGCGCCGATCCGCTCTCGGTCGCGTTGGCGACCGCGCCGAACGCGGGGCCGTAGCCGCCCCGGAGCGCATCGGCCGTCAGCGCCTGTGCCTCGCGCTGGCTCGCCAGGTTGGCCAGCTCGGGACGCGCCTTCAGCGCCCGCTCCGTCAGCGGCGCGTTCCCACCGTCCTCACCGTCGATCGCCGGCAGATCGTCGTCGGCGAGCGCATAGACGCCGTCGACCTCGACGCCCATCGCCTGCGCGAGCTGGGCCTGCGCGACGGCATAGTTGCTCTGCGCGTTCACGAGCTGCACCTTCGCGTTGGCCAGCGCGGTGCGCACGGTCGCCGTGTCGATGTCGGGACGGATGCCCGCCTTCACCAGCGCGACGCTCTGCTCGAGGTGCTTCTCCTGATTGTGGAAGCCGTCCTCGGCGACCGCGACCAGATCGCGCTGCGTGCGGCCCTGGAAGAACGCGCGCCGGACCGCGAGCAGCGTCTGGTTCTCGATGACGCGCCGGTTCCAGTTGGCGGCGTCGCGGCTGGCCGCCGCCGATTGCCACTTCCCGCTGGTCAGCCCGAAGTCGAAGATCAGCTGCGTCGCCGTGGCGCCGAACGTCCAGAAGTTGAACGTCGGCGCCGTCCACCCGCCGTTCATCTGCTGCGCCGTGGGCGCCGTCGAGGTCGGAACGAACCCCGGGCGCGCCACGAAGTTTGCCGTCGTCCGCTGGTACGTTCCGTTGGCGTTCAGCTGCGGCAGGTATCCGGCGCGCGCCTGCTCCAGGCGCCCCTCGGCCGCCTCCGCCTGGCCGAGCGCCTGCTCCAGCGTCGGCTGGTGGCGCAGCGCGGTCGCTTCGGCTTCGGACAGCGTCAATGTTCTCGCGGGTGGGGGGGCGGTCTCGGCGGCTAACAGTGCGCCGGCCAAGGACAAAGCCGCCAGCGGGGCCAGGGTCATCGATTCCTCGCAGGGACACGCATTCGCCGGTAGAGGTTAGTCATCCGCGCGAATGATGTCCCGATTTTGCGTGGGTTTTCCGGGGATCAGAAGTGCGAGCAGGTCGCGACGAAGCAGCTCGGATCGCCGCCGGATTCTTCGTAACAGCGGTCGAGCGCATCGTCCTCGACCTGCGACATGTGAATCAGGCCGAAGCCCTTGAAGGTCTCCTCCGTGACGGGGTACTGGTCGCCGTACGAATCCTCGGCGACGCAGGTGACCTGACGAATACGCGCCCAGTCCCAGTAGTAGATCGGGCGGACGAACTCGGGATGCGCCCAGTGATGCCACGGATGGTCGCCGAACTTCGCGATGTGCGGGCGCATGACGCGGATGGCGTGCGGGTGCACCGTCGCGCCGCGCGGGTGGATGCCGCGCGGGTGGGGCTGATAGCGAGGCGGTTCGGGTCGCGGCGGCGGCGCGCGATGCTCTTCGTGCCGCATCTCGCGACGTTCTTCGCCCCGATGTTCGTGCTCGTCAGCGCGAGCGGTTGAAATGAAAAGGATCTGCAGGCAGGCGGCGGTGGCGGAGACAGTCAGGACGGTTGCGAGCTTCATCAGGCCTCCTCGGTCGGTTGCATTCAACGTCCGAGACCCTAGGACCATCGGCGGCGGTCCGAGGTTAATCTATGGTGCATGCCGGAAACCACGCCTGACCTGCGCATCGCCGTCATCCTCGCCAGCGTCCGTCAGGGGCGGCGCGGCGAGACCTACGCGCGCTGGATTCACGAGCTGATCGCGCAGCGCGAAGGGGTCGCGTCCGAGTTGCTCGATCTGCGCGACCACATCCTGCCGCCGTACCTCCACGCCGAGCTGCCCCGCCTGATCGAAACCAAGTACGCGGACGAAACGGCGCGCCGCTGGTCCGACGCGATCCACGGCATGGACGGCTACGTCATCGTCACGCCCGAGTACAACCACGGCTATCCGGGGCAGCTCAAGAACGCGATCGATCACGTGCAGCAGGGGTGGTGGTACAAGCCCGTCGGGTTCGTGACTTACGGCGGCAGCGCCGCCGGGGCGCGCGCGGCCGAGCAGCTGCGGAGCGTCGCGGTCGAGGTCCGAATGGTGCCGGTCCGGACCGAGGTGAACATCCGGCTCATCGGCCTGCAAGCGGACGAGGCGGGCCGGCCCACCGACGCTTACTACGCGCGGCAATCGGGCGCGATGATCGACCAGCTCCTGTGGTGGGCGCGGGTGGCGAAGCAGGGGCGAACCGCCTCCCCGCCGCCGGCATCGTAGAGCTGCGCCCGAAGCGCCGGCCCGGCAGAACCGTTGACATCGGCGGCGATTTGAACCAGTGTATCAAGAAATGAATCGCGGTTCAGAAAGTGAATCGGAGCGTCAACACACGCTCCGCGACCGGATTCGCGAGACCACGGTCCAGGCGATCCTCGCGGCCGCCGAGGAGGTTTTTGCCGACGCCGGCTTCCACGCCGCGAAGATGGGCGACATCGCCAGCAAGGCGGGCGTCTCCGTCGGGACGCTTTACAACCACTTCGAAGACCGCGAGGCGCTGCTGGCTGGCCTGCTGGCGGCGCAGAGCGAGGAGCTGATCGGGCGGGTCGACGCCGCCATCCGGGAGGGCAGCGCGGAGCCGCTGCGGGATCGGCTGCGGCGGATCGGCGGCGCGTTCCTCGGGCATTGCGATCAGCACCGGAAGTTCGTGCACATCGCCCTGCAGCGGGAGCTCGGCCGGTACCAGCAGACCTATCCGCAGGCCTGGAAGCAGAAGACCGACGCGATGCGGGCGCTGCACGAGCGGGTCGACGGCGAGATGAAGCGCGGCGTGAAGGAGCGCGCGCTGCGGCCCGAGATGGCCGATCTTGCCGCAACCTTCTTCTTCGGGATGCTGCGCGGCCTGATCATCCGCGACGTGCTGCGCGGCGCGGGCGGCCCGATGGCGGCGGAGATCGACAGCCTGCTCGAGATGTTCTTCGACGGCGCGGGCGCGCGGACAGGGAAGGGCGCGGCATGAGCACCGCGACGGTCACCGCGTTTCCGGCCGCCGTGGCGGCGCGCGCGCCCGTGAACAAGTGGATCGTCACGCTGTCGGTCACCTTCGGCACGCTGATGGGGGCGATCGACACGTCGATCGTGGCGGTCGCGACGCCGCACCTGACAGGGGCGCTGGGCGCCACGGTGCCGGAGATGACCTGGGTGACGACCGGGTTCGTGATCGCGACCGTCGTCGTGATGCCGCTGACCGCCTTCCTGGGCCGCTTCTTCGGCCAGAAGCGCGTCTATCTGTTCTCGCTGGGATTGTTCGTGCTCGGATCGGCGCTGTGCGGCCTGGCGCGGTCGCTGCCGATGATGGTGGCGTGCCGCGCGTTGCAGGGGCTGGGGGCCGGCGCGCTGCAGCCGACCGAGCAGGCGATCCTGCGCCAGACATTTCCGCCCGAGGAGCAGGGGATGGCGATGGCGCTGTTCGGGCTGGCGGTGGTCGTCGGTCCGGCGGCGGGTCCTGCCCTGGGCGGCTACCTCCTCGACAATTACAACTGGCCCTGGATCTTCTACATCAACCTGCCGATCGGCCTGCTCGGCATCTTCATGGTGTCGCGCTTCGTGCACGAGCCGGAGGACATCCGCCGCGAGAACCACGCGCGGGCCGAGGTGCAGCGCAAGAACCTCGACTGGATCGGGATCGTCCTCATGACGGTCGGGCTGGCGGCGCTGCAGTACGTGCTGGAGGAGGGGAGCAGCCACGACTGGTTCGAGTCGCGCCTGATCGCGGTGACCGCCTTCGTCGCCGTGTTCGTGCTGGCGGCGTTCGTGATCCGCGAGCTGACCGCGCCCGTGCCCGCCGTCGATCTGTCGCTGTTCAAGGACCGGGTGTTTCTCTCCGGGACGCTGATCGGCGCGATGATGTTCGCGATCCTGATGTCGATCACCTTCCTGCTGCCGTTGTTCATGCAGCAGCTGCTCGGGTTCACGGCGCTGCAATCCGGCGAGGCGCTGATGCCGCGCGCGCTGGCGATGATGGTGGGGATCCCGCTGGTGGGGCGGCTCTACAATCGGGTTCAGCCGCGTATCCTGATCATCATCGGCGTCCTGCTGGTGGCGCTGTCCGCCTACCTGATGTCGCACTACACGCTGGAGACGGGCGCGCGGTCCGTCGTCGGCGCGATCGTGATCCAGGGGCTCGGCTTCGCGGCGATCTTCGTGCCGCTGACGACCGTCGCGCTGGCCGGGATCCCCCGTTACCGGCTGACCGACGCGACGGGGCTGAACTCGCTGCTGCGCCAGATCGGGGGCTCGCTGGGGCTGGCGGCGTTCGCGACGCTGCTTCCGCACTTCATCGCATCGGCGCGCAGCGGCCTGGCCGCCCACGCCTATCTGGGGCGGCCCGAGATGATGGCGCGCCTCGGGGGCCTGCAGGCCGGCCTGGCGGCGCGCGGCGTGGATCCGGCGGGGGCGCGCGTCGGTGCGGCCCGGATCGTCGACGGGATGTTGATGCAGCAGGCGTCGGTGCTGGCGTTCGAACGGATGTTCATCACCGCCGGCGTCGCGTTCCTGATCGTGATCCCGCTGGCGCTGTGGCTCCGCAAGCCGCAGACCGCCCCGAATCAAAGTGCAAAATTAGAGGACCTTCACTGATGGAAACCGCCCGACCGATCCCGAGTGCTCCACCGACCAACGATGTCAGCGCCGACACGAAGGCGCCGGCGCCGGCCTACGACAAGGCCCGCGCGCGCCTGCGCTCGCGCCGACCGTTCGTCATCCTGGGCGTGGTCGCCGCCATCGCGATCACCGGGTTCGGCGGCTACTCGCTGATGACGGCCGGCCGTGAGAGCACCGACGACGCGCAGATCGCGGCGGACGTGGTGCCGGTCTCCGCGCGCGTCAGCGGCGTCGTGGCCCGCACCGTCGTCCGCGACAACCAGACGGTCAAGCGCGGCGATCTGCTGATCGAGCTCGACGGGGCCGACGCGCGGGCCCGGGTCCAGCAGGCGGAGGCGGAGCTCGCGACCGCGCAGGCGCAGGCCCAGGCAGCGGGCGCGCAGGTCATGATCGTCGAGGCGACCTCGAAGGGCGGGCTCGCGACCGCGCGCGCCGCCCTGAACGGTTCGACGGCCGGGGTCGGCAGCGCCGGCGCGCAGATCGCCGCTGCCCGCGCGGCGGGAGCCCGGGCGGACGCCGAGGTGCACAAGGCCGAGATCGATCTTTCGCGCGCGAAGATGCTGCGCAAGGCGGAGGCGATCCCGCAGGACCGGCTGGACAGCGCGCAGATCGCCTACGACGCCGCGAAGGCGGCCAAGGCCGAGGCCGACGCGCAGGTGGCGCTGGCCGAGGACGCCCGGCGCGGCGCCCAGAGCCGCGTGTTCGAGGCGCGCGGGCGCCTGAGCCAGAGCACGCCGGTCGCCCCGCAGATCGAGGCGGCGCGCGCCGGCGCCGCGCTGGCCGCGGCCCGCGTGCGCAGCGCCGAGGCGGCCCTGGCGCTCGCCCGCCTGCAGCTCGACTACACGCGCATCGTCGCGCCGGCGGACGGTTTCGCGTCGAAGCTGGCGGTCCACGACGGCCAGCTGGTCGCGGTGGGCCAGCCGCTGGTCGAGATCGTGCCGTCCGCCGCGTACGTGATCGCGAACTTCAAGGAGACGCAGATCGGCGCGATGCGCCCGGGTCAGCCCGCCAAGATCGACATCGACGCCTTCCCGGGACGCGACCTGCACGGCCGCATCGACAGCCTGTCGGCCGGTACCGGCGCCAGCTTCTCGCTGCTGCCGCCCGACAACTCGACGGGCAACTTCGTCAAGGTCGTGCAGCGCGTGCCGGTGCGCATCACGGTGGTCGATCCGCCGGCGGACCTTCCGCTGCGGCCTGGCCTTTCTGCAAACGTTACCGTCGACGTCCGCGCTCACTGACGCACTGCCAGCATCCGCAGCGCGCCCGTTTTCGCTGCAGCCGTTGCGGATCCGCGCTTACCTTGCGCAGCACCCTTGATCGGTTGCGCCACAGGCGGGAATTTGGTTGCGCATCGTCAAGGGCTCTCGGCTCGTAGGCTCGGAGGGGTGCCGATGGATCGAGAACGCGTTTGTCAGTTCGCGATCGCCGCGCTCGTCGCGCTCGGCGGCTGCGGGTTAAAAGTGGCGGGCTCCAATCCGACGACCGGCACCGGTGGCCAGGCTGGCGGCGTGGGTGGCACCGGCGGCGCCGCCGGCGCGGCCGGGACGGGCGGCACTAGCGCCGGTGGAACCGGGGGAGCCGGCGGCACCGGGGGCACGGGCCCGATCATCATCACGGCGGACGGCGGGAACGACGGCCCGGCGTCCAGCATCGACGCCAACTGCGGCGCCCGGAGCAAGTCGGCGATGAAGGTGCCGCCCGACATCTTGATCGTTCTCGACCGGTCCGGCTCGATGGACAACGACGTCAACGACAAGGGCTGCGCCGACGGCGGTGCCTTCGTCATGGGGATGTGCGGCGCGATGTCCAAGTGGGCGCTGATCACCCCTGCGATCAATCAGGTGGTCGGCGACACCGACACCGACGTCAACTGGGGCCTCAAATTCTTCCCCGAGACCGCGGCGAACGCGTGCAACGTGACCGCGAACCCGACCGTCGCCATCGGCCCGGCAAACGGCAGCGCCATCGCCGCCGCCATCGCGGGGTCGACCAGCGCGAACGGGGGCGTCATGACGGGCTACAACAGCACGCCCACGCGCAGCGCCATGACGACCGCCACCACGTACATGCAAACCCTCTCGGACAACGGCAAGAAGTTCATCCTGCTGGCCACCGACGGGGAGCCGAACTGCGCCGCTCCCGGCGCGGGCGGCAGAGGCGGCGGAAGCGGCACCATGGCCGACGACTCGGCCGCCGCGACGATGGCGGTCGCCGCCGCGAACACCGCCGGGTTCCCCACCTTCGTCGTCGGAATCGCGACCACCGGCATGGGAACGGCGGATACGACCCTCAGCAACCTGGCCAACGCGGGCGGGCTCGCCCGCACCGGGACGCCGACCTACTACCCGGTGTCGAACGCGACCGATCTCGCGGCGGCGATCCGGACGCTGGTCGGCGTCGCCGGGACCTGCACGTTCCAGATCGGTCCCAACCCGACCAACGACGGAACCACCGATCTCGGCATGATCAACGTCTTCGGCGACGGCGCCGAGATCGGCCGCGACCCGTCTCACACGAACGGTTACGACTACACCGATTCGACCATGCAATCGATCCAGGTCTACGGCCCGCTCTGCGACCAGATCATGAGCGGCGCCATCCAGGACGTGACGGTCACCTTCCGCTGCATCGTCCTCTAATCGGTTCTAAGTGGGGCGCCGCTCCGATCGCTGCGGGGTCCTGTCCCTCCGGCCGCCTCCCCGCCGAAACTGGCGGAGCGAAGCGTTGCTCTGAGACGAGCGGGAGGGACGGCTGTTCGGTCGGCCGGAGCGTAGGCGGCCGCTTGGATCGTTGCGGCCGACGGGATTCCGAGCTTGCTCGCGGAGGACGGCCGAACAGCCGTCCCTCCCGCCCCCGTCGAAGAGTAGAGCGAGCGGCGCCGCTACTCGTCGTCGGTGGGGGGGAGGACGTGGCGCGCGCGCCAGCCGGCGCCGAACCAGCTTTCGGCGAGCTTGTAGAAGGTCGGCAGCAGCAGCATGGTCAGCAGGGTCGACGACACCAGGCCGCCGATGATCACGATCGCGAACGGCCGCTGCGTGTCCGAGCCGATCGCGTGCGACAGCGCGGCCGGCAGCAGGCCCAGCGACGCCAGCAGCGCCGTCATCAACACGGGCCGCAGCCGCTGCGACACCGCGTCCAGGATCGCGTCCTCGCTGTCGGGATTGCGGGCGCGCGCCTGTCGCGCGTAGGTGATCAGAAGGACGCCGTCCATGACCGCCACGCCGAACAGGGTGATGAAGCCGACCGCCGCCGACACCGACAGAACCGTGTGCGTCAGGTACAGCGCGAAGACACCGCCCACCGTCGCGAACGGCACCACCAGCAGCACCACGACCGCCGGCAGCACGGCGTTGAAGGTCAGGTAGAGCAGCGCGAAGATGACCAGGATCGACACCGGGACGACGAACGCCAGCCGCGCCATCGCGCGCCGCTGGTTCTCGAACTCGCCGCCCCAGGTCAGGAACATCCCCTCGGGCATCTTGACCTCGCGCCGCACGCGCGCCTGCGCTTCATCGACAAAGGAGCCCATGTCGCGCCCCTCGATGTTGCACTTGATGGCGAGGAAGCGACCGCCCTGTTCCCGGTTGATCTGGGTGCGGCCGCGCGCGAGCTTCATCGTCGCCAGCGCGGACAGCGCGATGCGCGGCCCGGGCGCGTCGCTGCCCGGCTTCGTGCTCGGCACCGGCACGTCCAGCCGGCCGACGCTGGCCACGTCGCCCTCCGCGGCGACGGGCAGCCGCACGCGCACGCCGACGCGCCGCTCGCCCTCCCACATCGTCGTCGCCAGCCGGCCGCCGTACGCGGTCTCGAGGGTGCGTTCGATGTCCTGCACCTTCACGCCGTAGCGCGAGGCCGCCTCGCGATCGATCTGGGCGACGATGTGCTGGGCGCTGCCGGCGCGGTAGATCTCGACGTCGCGCGCG
>DATFXS010000536.1:0-2116 GCA_035315605.1 Polyangia bacterium | reverse complement strand
CGTGAGCCGCCTCTGGGGCGAGGCCTTTCTGTCGCTCGCAGCGCGGACAAAGGAGGAGGAACATGCAACCCGAAGCAAAGTCACCGACGACGGCCTTGGTGCTGGAGACCATCAACCTCGGGAGCGGCCGCCGCGATCCCGATATCGTCGAACGGAGCCTCACCCGCCTGCTCGTGCGGCTGTGCGGGCAGACGCGGCCGCTCGCGTCGCTCGATGAGGTGATCATCGTCCACGATGGCCTGGCGCCCGGCGCGCGCGACCGGCTCCAGGAGACGGCCGGGCGCGCCCTCGCCTTCGTGCCGCTCGACGCGGACGCCGCCGACTACTACGCGGCGAAGGATGCGGGCTTCGCGGCTGCGCGCGCCGAGGTGATCGTGTTCGCCGACGCCGACTGCTGGCCCGATCCGGAATGGCTGCAGGCGCTGCTCGATCCGTTCGCGCGCGGCGACGTGGACGCGGTCGCCGGCCGCACCAGCTACCGCGCGGACCTGTTCGGCGCGGCCGCGACGGCGATCGACTTCATGTACTTCGCCAGCCCGCTCGGCGACGGATGCACGCGCAACTTTTACGCGAACAACGTCGCGTTCCGGCGCGACGTGCTGGCGCGCGAAGGCTTCGGCGCGCACGAGTTCTATCGCGGAAGCTGTCAGGTGCTGGGGCTGGCGCTGCAGGCGCGCGGCGTTCCGATCCATTTCGCGGTGCGCGCGCACACCGTCCATCGCTTCCCGGATTCGGCGGCGGACCTGCTGCGGCTCCGTCTGCTGCGCGGGGCGGACAGCGTCGAGCTGGCGCCTCACCTCGCCGACGCGTACCTGCCCGCGCGGGCGCGCTGGCTCGGCCGGCTCGGCCCGCTGTCGGGCCTGGCCGTGCTCGCGGCCCGCTGCGTCTGCAGCCTGATCGCGCTCCGGCGGCAGCGCCTACCCGCCGCCCGCGGGGTGCGGTGGTTCGCGGGGGCGGCGCTGGTCGGCGCGATCCACGCCGCGGACGCCGCCGGCGCCATCATCCGCGGCCTCCGTCTCGGCCTCGCGCCGCCGGCGCGACGGGCGCGGACGCTCGGTTATCACGGCGACGTCGATCGCCTCGCGGCCCAGCCGTGACCTCAGCTGACGGCGCCCTCCAACCCCGTCAGCGTCCCGGTCGCAGTGTCCAGCTCGCACAGCGTCCCGTAAGGGAGCGCCCGATTCCGCGTGCCGTGACCGAAAGCGCCCCCGAGCGCGACCGGTATCGGCAGCCGCCCGAGACGCTCGGCGAGCACCTCCTCCGCGGTCGGAGATTCCGCGCGACTCGCCTGCGGCTCGCGGCAGCCCGAGAAGTCACCGACCAGGACGGCGCTGACCGCCCCGAACAGTCCCGCCAGATCGAGGTGCGCCAGCAATCGATCGATCCGGTAGGGACGCTCGCCCAGATCCTCGAAGAACAGGATCGCGCCGGTCACGTCGGGCAGGTAAGGCGTGCCGATGAGACGCGAGAACACCTCCAGGTTGCCGCCGAGCAGCGGCCCGCGCACCCGCCCCGGGATCAGCCCCTCCAGCCCATCGAGCAGCACGCCCGGCCCCGGCGTCTCCAGGCGCTCGAACAACGCCTGCTGATCGGCGGCGCCCAGGTTCCCGAGCTGTGTCACCACCGGTCCGTGGATCGCCGCCACGCCCGCCCGGGCCGCCAGCGCGAGCAGCGCCGTCCCGTCGGAGAAACCGACGATCGGTCGGGGCCGGCGGAGCAGCGCGCCGACGTCGACGAACGGCAGCAGCCGCATCAGCCCGTACCCGCCGCGCGCCATCACGATCGCGCGGCTGTCCGGCTCGGCGAGCGCCGCCTGCAGCTCGGCGAGCCGGCGTTCGTCCGGTCCCGCCAGGTAGCCGTCGCGCGCGAACAGGCCGTCGTCCTGGCGGACGTCGTAGCGCGCGCGCAGCACCTCGATCCCCGCGGCGAACGCCTCGCGCGGCACCGGACCGGACGGCGCGATGACGCGGATCGGGTCTCCGGGCGCGAGACGCGGCGCCCGCGCGATCACTTCCGGCGGCGGCGGCGGCGACCGCCTTCGCCGTCGTGATGAGGGGCGTTCGGATCGGGGGCGTGATGCGCGCTGGATTCGCCCGCGGGGACGCCCGTGGATCCC
>DATFXS010000535.1:0-2345 GCA_035315605.1 Polyangia bacterium | reverse complement strand
CGCGGCGGCGGGCACGGTGCCCGTCGCCGGCGCGGCCCACACGCGCTCGAAGATCTGGCCCGGTCGTTGACGACCCAGGGCATGCCGTCGGGGAGCGTGGTGCCCGGCGGACAGGGGCACCCCGCCCATTCGCACGGTGCTCGTCTGACCCTATGCCACCAGCTCCCGGGACGGTTGAGTCGGACGTCCGGGCAGCACGGAGCCGAGCATGCGGCTCGGCGGTCGAAGCGCCCATGAGGTGAGCGCGAGGGCCGCCAGCACCAGCGGCGGCGCGACGTCGCCGACGCCGTAGCCTCGAACGAGGAGAGACGCCGCCGCCGCGGTCAGCTCGAAGACGATTCCCGCGTACGCCCATTCCTTGAGTCGGGGAAGACCCGGGGCCAGCAGGGTCGCTCCTCCTAGCACCTTCCAGACCCCGAGGATCGTCAGCACGAAGATCGGATAACCCAGGCTCGTCACCACGTCGACCACGGGCGTCCCGGCGACGAGCCCGCTTCGCCCGTGGGCGAGATCCGTCCCACCCCCAGCAAGCGTCTCCGCGGCGATGAGCACCGTGGCAATCCAGTAGGCGACCGACTTCGGGTTCATGCGCAGCTGCCACACTTCCGCCACTCCCTTTCGCTCTATCGATACGTTGGCGTTTCTAACTGAGGTGTACGCTACCGTTTCGATGGATCATCCGTCAACGACTACAGCCGGCAGGTCGCGAGGGACCGCGCCGCCGTGGTATCGTGCGGCGGTCCACCGGAGCGGGCCAGGGAGGGATTCCGGATGTCACGTCGCCTCGCGCGTCGCATCGTCATCGTCGCGGTCCCCGCGATGCTGCTCTTCGTCGCACCGCCTCTGACCGCCCACGCCGCCACCACGCTGAACGTGCCGGCCAACTTCGCGACCATCCAGGCGGCCATCAATGCCGCAAGCGATGGCGACACGGTCCTGGTGGCCCCGGGCACATACACGGAGAGCATCGACTTCCTGGGTAAGGCGATCGCAGTCGAGAGCGCTCAGGGACCGGGCGGCACGACGATCGACGGCGGCAGCCAGGCCACTGTCGTCAGCTTCCACAGCGGCGAGTCTCGCGCCGCCGTCCTGCAGGGCTTCACGATCCAGCACGGTGTGACGACGACGCAGGGCGGCGGCATCGAGATCTTCGGCGCCTCGCCCACGGTCAGCGGCAACGTGATCGCGAACAATCAGGCGGGCGGGGACGGCGCGGGGATCGACGTCCAGTCCGGTGGCAACCCCCTGAGGACCAGCAGCCCGCTGATCACGGGCAACACGATCACCGGCAACTCCGAGATCCCAGGCTGGAGTGGCGGCGCCGGCGGTGGCATCTCGATGAACGGGGCGACCGGCGCGGAGGTGATCGGCAACACCATCACGCACAACCAAAACGACTCGGGCGGGGCCATGAACCTGGTGGGCGCCGGCACGATCAGCGACAACATGATGAGCGGCAACACCTCCAACTCCGGCGGCGCGATCTGGATCGTCAACGGGTTCACCGGCCTGATCGCTCAGAACGTGATCGTCGGCAACACCTCGCACGGGCCGGGCGGCGGCATCTTCTTCTCTCCCGCGTCCGGCAGCGGGGGGGCCTTGCTGGTCTCCAACACGATCGCGGACAACCAGGCCGTCGGAAACAGCGGCTCCGCCGTCTACGCGGCCGGCTGGTCCAGTCAGTGGCAGCTCTTCAACAACGTCCTCCAGGGCGCCGGGACCAGCACGGTCGAATGCGACACTGACCCGAGCGACGGTCCGCCCCGGCTCGACCACAGCGACGTGTTCGGCGCCGGTACTGTCCTGGCAGGGACGTGCGGGTCCATGCTGGGTACCAGCGGCAACATCTCGGCGGACCCACGGTTCGTGGGCGGCGGGAACTATCGCCTGCTGTCCGGCTCGCCGGCCATCGACGCCGGCAACAACTCGGCTCCGTCGCTGCCGGCAGCCGACTTCGACGGACTGCCCCGCATCAGCGGCGGCGTCGTCGACATCGGCGCCTTCGAGTTCCAGCAGAGTGGTGCGCCGGCCAGCGTCAGCATCTCGCCTGCCAGCGTGGACTTCGGCAGCCAGCCTGTCGGGTCCACGTCCAGCGCGTCGGTGACGCTGACCGACAGCGGAGGCACTCTCGTGCACGTCGACTCGGTCGCCATCGGCGCCGGCTCGCCGGCGTACAGCGTCAGCGCGGACGCCTGCACGGGAGCGACTCTGAACCCGGGCGCCAACTGCGTCGTCGGAGTCCACTTCACGGCGTCCGCAGTCGGGGCGGTCTCGGGCCAACTGGCTGTCGCCGGCAGCGCCGGGACGCTCACCGTGCCACTGAGCGGCACGGGGGTGGCCGGCCA
>DATFXS010000534.1:0-5229 GCA_035315605.1 Polyangia bacterium | reverse complement strand
CCCGCCTGCGGACGGCGCGACGGCTGGGGGGAAGGACCATCGAGTCGATGTTCACCGCGACGTCGATGGGTGGGGAGGAGCGGGTCTTCTATGCCGCCGCGTGGATCACGACCCATTACCTCATGAACCATCGTCCCGAGGCGATGCGCCGTTACCTGAAGGCACTCCACGACGGCGCGACGCCCGCGGCTGCCTGGACCGCCGGGTTCGGATCGGACACGCCCGCCCAGATCGCCGGCGACGTGCAGCTGTATCTCGCGGGGGGACAGTACGCGATGCTCGTCTACGACATGCCGAGGCCGTCGCTGCCGGATCCCGTCGAGCGGCGGCTGACCGACGCCGACGTGCACGCGACGCGCGCGCTCCTCTATCTGACCGGTCACAGAAATGGCGCGCTGGGCACCCGGCCCAGCGATCCGATGGACGAGGCCCGGCTGGCCGCCCGGCGCGAGCTGGACGAGGCGCGGCGCCAGGAGCCGGGCCACGTCGTCTCGCGCGCCGTCGCGCACTGGATGTTCGGCGAGGCGGTCGACCTGGATCAGGCAACCGCCGCCCGCGAGCAGAACGGCGCCAACTGGCTGGCGTGGCTGCTGCTGGCCGAGGGGTATCGGCAGCACGGGGACGGCGCGGGTTTCGCCGACGCGATCACCCAGGCCCTGGACTCGGCGCGCGCGGACCGCTCCGTCGAGCTTCCCGTCGCCCTCTTCAAACCCTGATCGACCTGATCAGCGCGGCGCGAACAGGTGCTCGAGCGCGGCCTCGAAGCCGTCGAGCCCGGGCTTGTAGAACACCGGCGCGTCGATGGCGACCGACAGCATCGGGTCGTTGCTGGCGGTCACCGCCACGCACGGGATGCCGCGGTAGAGGCTCTGGCGGAGCGTGCGCAGGAATTTCGCGCCGGCGCGCCCCGCCATGTCGAGGTCCGCCAGCAGCAGGCCCGGCCGCTCGCGGTGCAGGAGGCTCGCCGCCTCGGCCTCGCTGGACGCGCAGCGGACGCCGAATCCGTCGGCCAGCGCCATCTCCATCAGCAGGTCCTTCACCGCCGGATCGTCGGTGAGGGCGAGAATCGACGCCGACACGACCACCGCCGTCCCGGAAGCGGGCGTCTTCGATTCGGTGAGAGACGGCGGCGACAGCACTACATCTAGTATCCACAGCCCGTGTTTCCGGCGTTTTTCGGCCAGACCCGTTCGTCGTAACTTGGTCAGGCCCCTCTCGCAGAGGCGCTACTGGAGGGTCTTGGCGCCCGCGCCGCGCGACAGCGACACCGAGGCGCCGGTCAGGGCGTCGGCGCTGACCGCGACGTCCAGCTCCGAGCCGCTGATGCTGCCATGGCAGCCGCCGCAGATGTTGTTGAACAGGGCGCGCGGCGGCCCGGGCGTGATGTATTCGCCCGGCGTCACCTGGTGCTCCTCGGTCATCTTGAGGACCGAATTGCCACCGCCGTCGACGAACTCGAGGATCAGTGGCTTGGTGGCCGGCATCAGCACCTTCAGCGAATGGTCGCTCTCGAACGAGGCCTGGCCGATCCTGTTCTGCGTGCCGCTGTAGGTGCCGGGCGTCGGCCTGCTGCTGGGCGGCACCTCCTCGTAGACGCGGAGCGCGGCCGCCTTGTCCATCGCCTGGACGTTGCGGCCGTGGCGCAGGTTGGCGCCCAGCAGCGTCGCCAGCACCGGTCCGTCCGGAAAGTGCATGGTGGCGTCGTTGTTGCCGCTCTCTTCGTGGCCGCCGAAGACCAGCTGGGGCAAGTTGCTGAACAGCAGCTGCTCGCCGCGCTTGTAGCCGAGCGCCGCCTCGACGTAGGACAGCGTGCCGTCCCCGGCCAGCATCCGGTGCGCGCCGGTCTGCTCGTCGACCGCCACCAGCGCGTAATGCGGCATTCCGGCCGCCGGGTCGGTGACGGTGCCGTCGTAACTCGCGAGGATCTCGCCGTTCGGCAGCGAGAACGGCGAGCGGTAGACGCCCGTCGTGCCGGCCTTCCCCGTCGCCGCCGGGTCGATGATCTTCACCGAGCGGACGAAGGTCACCTCGGTGCGATCGGCCTGGAACGGACCGACGGAGCGGTTGAAGGTCGCCAGCGCGCCGCCGCCTCCCTTCGCCCCGTCGTCCGACAGGATGATGAGGAAGTTGCGATCCAGGCCCTCGCGGATCTCGGTCGCCTGCTGGAAGTCGACCGACGGTTGCAGCGCCGTCGAGAACGTGTCGGTCGACTGCGCGCGCTGGGCGAGCAGCGGATGGTAGTCGCTGAGGTCCCAGTTGATGCGGCGTCCGGCCAGCTGATAGAAGACGCCGTTCGGCATGGTCGGGTCCATGCCGACCTTCTCCGTCGTCATGCTGACGCGGCCGTCCTGCATGAAGGCCGGGCTGATCTCCGAGTTCAGCAGGAAGGTCATCTGCTGCACGCTCCCGAAGTCCAGGTTCGGCCCGACCCGGTAGAGATTCGAGTTCGGCAGCGCCTTGTAGAGGGTCCAGGTGCCGGCGCGCGTCGACGCGAACACGACGCTGCCGTCGGGTGCGAACACGGGATCGAAGTTGTGCGTGCGCACGCCGCTCGCGCTCATTGCGCCGTTGTCGCTGGTCAACCGCGAGCAACCGCCGCCGCCGCCGACGTCGATCATGTACAGGTCGAGACCGACGGACGCGCTCGCCCGTCCCGCGAAGATCAGCTTGCTGCCGTCGTAGCTCCACTCCGGGCCGCGCACGTCGGATGTTCCGGCGGTCAGGCCGGCGCAGCTGCCCAGCGCGCTGCGGATGTTGCCGACGGCGGTGACGGCGCCCGTCGCGTCGACGGTCGCGTCGGCCAGCTTCAGATCGGCCCCGCCCTCGAAGGTGTCGAACTCGAGCAGCGTGTCTGGGTTCGGCGGCCGCGAGATGAACGCGAGCGGCAGCGTGGCGGGCATCGCCGAGACGCGTGCCGCGCGATCGGTCCGCTCGATCCGGTGCCATTCCTGGAACACGCAGAACGCGCGCGTGTTGGTGGCCGGGTCGAACGGCTGCGGGCAAGCGGTGCTGATCGGCTCCGCGTCCTCCAGAATGGGCCCGGCGCGGTGGGTGATCCCGCCCGATTCGGGCTTGATGTTCTTCTTGACCGCGCGCGACTGCCGGACGTCGACGCTGTCGAACGCCATGAACTCGTCGGCGAGCGCCTCGTAGTTGCGGCGCATCGCCATCGGCGAGAAGGCGCCGTTCGTTCCGGAGCGTATCCGGAAGTCGTTGAAGCCGTCCGGGCTGTGGCACCCCTCCAGCGCGCAGCCGCGCTGGAGGAGCTTCGGCATGACGTTCGCCTCGAAGAACATCTGGCCCGGCGACTTGGGCAGCGTGCCGAGCGGCTGCTCGGTCTGCACCGTCACGGCCCAGTCGCGGATCGTCTTCCAGGTGTCGTCGGTGCGCGACTTGAAGAAGACGCCGCCCGTGTGACTGACGCCGCCCGCCAGGGGTGACAGCGGCCGCAACAGGATCTCGCTCTGTTCGATCGCCGTCCCCGCCGCCACCACGAAGCCGGCGGCCTGGCCATAGTTGAATTTCCGCTGCCCGTCGTCGGTGCCGCAGGTCAGGTAGAAGTCCGCTTGCGGCGAGCTGTGGCAGGTGCCGAACGCGCAGGTCGCGAGCAGGAACGGCTGGATCGTCTGGACGAACGTGCCGTAGGAGGACATCGACGTGTCGACCGGGTAGAGGCGGTTGGCCGGCGGCAGCCCGGTGTTGCAGGTGCCGACGCCCATCTTCCCCGACTCGGCGGGCGCGATGCCGTCGCGGTTGGCGCCGTTGTCCAGCCAGCGTTTGAGGTTGTAGAACGCGTCGGAGGCGGCGTCGATCGGTTTGCCGCCCGCGTGACGGATCTCGCTCGCGTACAGGGTTCCCTGGTACGGGATGCTGACCGAGCCCTCGGGCAGCGCCTTGAGCAGCAAGAGCGGGTCGGGGTAGCTGCCGTACGTCCGCAGGACGTCGCGCCGCTTCTGGATGCCGTCGTACGACGTCAGGTCCAGGTTGCCGAGCGCGGTGCCCGTCGTCGGATCCACGGCGTGGCAGGGCGAGGTGTTGCCGACGCAGAACGTCTTCAGGATCGGCTGGATCTGCTGGTCGAAGAAGTGCTGCTCGGGCGGCTTCTTGGTCAGGCAGCCGCCGGTCAGGACCGTGCAAGCAAGGACACCGACGGCGCAACCCTGTGTGAAGGTACGCATGCGGGGGCCTCCATCTTAACAGTTTTTCCCACGCACCGAATCAATCGAAGCCCAAAAGAAAAAGCGCGCGGAGGTCGTCCGCGCGCTTTATCGACTGTCTACTTTGCCACCTTGGCGTATCGGCCTTGGCGTATCGGCGCGCTAACGGGACAGGCGGGTCAGCGCGGCCCCGGCGAGCGAGCGGACGCCCGAGCTGGTGTCGTTCGCGGCCGCGATCTGCAGCGCAGGCCCCGCCACCCCGGCGTTGGCGTGGATCTCGCCCAGCGCCCAGGCGGCGTGCTTGCGGACCAGCGGCGACGCGTCGTTTTGCAACGCATTCACCAGCGCCGCCGTCCCGTTCGCGTCGTGGAACGTGCCGAGCGTGATCGCCGCCTCGGCGCGCACCGCGATTTCGCCGTCGCCCAGCAGCGGCGACACCGCGCTGCCGTCGCGCAGGCCCGCGATCCCCTGCAGGGCCTTCATCGCCGCGACCTTCACCACCGCGTCGTCACCGCCCAGAGCGCCCATCAGGGGCGACACCACCGCCGGCCTCGAGATCTTGCCGAGCGCCTGCGCCATGTGCGCGCGGGCCTCGCTGGAGAAGGTCGGGTTGGTGAGCGCCGCCGCCAGCGCCGGAATCGACGACGGGGTGTGCATTTCGCCCAGCACGTCCGCCGCGTTGCGCGCGGCGATCGAATCGGGCTGCCCCAGCCGGTTCAGCATCTCGACCCGGACGTCTCGCGAGACGGCACGCCGCGCGAGCCACCAGGCCGCGACCTGCCGGATCCCCTCGTCCTGGTTGTCGATGAGCGGCTTCACCACATCGACGCAGGCGATGCAGACCAGGTTCTCGGCCCGCTCGAGCTCCGCCTTGATGGCATCGCTCGAACCGGATGCGACCGCCAACCTGACCGCCTGCAGGCTCGACCCTCTGCCGGCGACCGCGCTTCCGGCCGCCGCCAGCGAGATGCCCAGGAACGTGACGACTGCCAGTTTCATTGTCTTGTTCGTGTGCATGTGGGTTTCTCCGTTACGGCAGGTTTTCGCGGAAGTAGAACTGGCCACCCATGTC
>DATFXS010000533.1:0-3472 GCA_035315605.1 Polyangia bacterium | reverse complement strand
GCGCACCGCGTCCGGCGGCGGCGCCCGGCAAGCCGCGCCCGCGCACGGTTCTGCTGCTGTCGACCGCCAGCGAGCTGTCGCCGCGCCTGCTGCAGAACGCCGGCCGCTACGTGCAGGGCGCGCTGCTGTCACCCGGTTTCTACGCCGCGGCCGACGACGGCCGCGCGCGCGCCTTCGTCGACGCGTACCGCGCGGCCTACGGCGCCGAGCCGCACGCGACCGAAGCGTACGCCTTCGACGGCGCGAACGCGTTCCGGGCCGTGACGGCGGCAGGCGCGCGCACGCGCGCCGACGTGCTCGGCGCCCTCGGGGCCGGCACATTCGAAGGTCTGACCGGCAGCCTGCACTTCGGCCCCGACCACGGCCGCGTCGATCCGCCGCGCCTCTACGTGGTCACCGGCGACGAGATCAAACGGTTCTAGCGCCGACTCTCCGTTCTCAGGGGCAGGTGCCCAGGGTGCAGCCCTTCGCTGCAGCGGGATAGCGGACCGCCGTCGCCGTACATGATCCCGGATCGGGTGAGCCGTTGGCGGTGCCCGAGCAGCTTTCACCCGTCGCTGCGCAAGTCACTGTGCTGGTGAATCCGAGCTCGAACGTTCCGGTGGCGACCACCGTCCCCGCGCCGTTCTTCCAGGTGAGCGTATGCTCCTCGCAGAACATGCCGCAGTAGCAGGTGTCTTCGATCGAGTAGCAGAGGGTCCCGTCGGCCCGGCGCGCCTCCTGGACAATCGTCGTCTGGCCGGTGGTGCCGGAGCAATTCCCGCTGGTGGTCTCAGAGACGGTCGCGCCGTTGTCGAAGCACCATTTTTCCATCTGACCACCGTCGCTCAATTCGTCCTGGCAGCTTCCGGTGAGTGGACAGGAGGCGATCAAGTCGAGCACGCAACTCGGCGGTGGCCCGACGGGAGCGCCCCCGGTTCCCGACGTGCCGCCCGTTCCGAGGGTGCCGTCCTGGCTGCCGCCCGTTCCCGCGGCACCGCCTCCAGCCGTGCCGCCGTCCAGGCGGTTCAAATTCCCCCCGCAGGCGATCGAAACCACGAACAAGGACGCCAGCAGCACCGCGCGTGCGACCTTCATCCCCGATTGGGCACGCAACTGATGTGCCACCGCGCCAGAAGGCGAATTCGCCTGGATCCGAACGGTGTTCGCCGCTCCCGACTCTGACATTCCTGTCGCGCTTTCGCCTCGGCGAGCGCGGCGCGGCCCGTCAGCTTTTTTCCTTCTGCTTGTCTGCGTCGCCGAGGGCGACCTCCAGCAAACGCAGCGCTTTCTCCACCTCGCCGGACGGCTTCTTCGCGAGGTACTTCGCGACCTGCTCGCGCGCCGCGAGCGCGCCCGCCGCGCGATCGACGCTGCCGCCGGCCCGGTCCTCCTCGAATTGCAGCAGCGCCGCCGGCTCGACCGACAGCGCCTCGGCGAAGCCGGTGATCACCTCGAGGGTCGGATTGCCCGCGCCGCGCTCGATCTGACCGACCAGCTTGCCGCTCACGTCGGAACGCTCGCCCAGCTCTTCCTGGGTCATCCCGCGCAGTCGCCGCAGCGCGCGCAGACGACGTCCGAACAGCTGGCGAATGCTGGCACGACGGCCTCGCGACATGCGCGCATGGTCCCGGGGTCGACCGGCAACATAAACCCAGCATACTTCCTCTATCAGTGGGTGTTTGACGTAAAAAGGGAAGTATGATTCCGTTCTGGGAATAAATGGGGGCCTGAAACGTAGCGACAGGGCGAATCAGCACGCCGTCGCTCTCATGGATAAGGGCGGTGCGTCGGCGAACGGGTGGCCGCAATGGGGCGCTCACCCGCAGACAACCCACTGAGGCAGCCGATGCACCGCCCGCTCTATCTTCGGAGGTCGTTTGTCGTCGTTGCACAGTCTCCCGCCGCTGGCCGACCGGCGTCATTTCGACGAGCTGCTCGCGGGGCGCGCGCGGCAGGCCGAATACCAGCAGCGGCGCTTCGCGGTGCTGCTGGTGGCGGCGGACAGCCTCGCCTGGATCAACCGCCGCTGGGGTCGGACCGCCGGCGATTCGGTGCTGCGCAAGCTCGCCCGGCGTCTGCTGTCCAGCCTGGCCCCCGATGATCTGCTCGTGCGTTACGACGGCAACCGGTTCGGCATCATCCGCTGGGCCGCGTCCGCCGACCAGGCGGTCGCGTTCGCGCAGCATCTCACCAGCCGGGTTGCGCATACGCCGTTCGACATCCCCGAAAGCCGGGACGCCGCCTTCCTGACCGCCAGCGTCGGCGTGGCGCTGGGTGAGGCCGGTCATCACCCGGACGCGATCGTCGCCGCCGCCGAGGAGGCGCTCGAGCGCGCCAAGGCAGACGGCGGCAACCGCGTCGTCGCCTCCTGACGCCGTCAACGCGCCGCGCGCAGCGCCTTGGCCGTCAGCCGCTGCCGGGCCGCGATCGTCGCCGCCCAGGGATCGGCCGTCAGCGCGGCGATGCGCGCCGGGACAGTCAGGACATTGAAGCCGCGCGGGTCCAGCGCCGGTGTCAGCTCGTCCCAGGCGACGGGGACGGCGACGGGAGCGCCCGGCCGGGCCCGCGTCGAGTAGGCCGCGATCGCCGTGCTGCCGCGATGATTCCTGAAGTAATCGATGAAGATCTTGCCTGTGCGCTTCGCCTTCGACATCGTCGCCACGTAGCCGGCGGGCTGGTCGCGCGCCAGCCGCTCCGAGAGCGACTGCGAGAACGCGAAGGCGTCGTCCCACGAGACGCGGCTGATGGGCGAGAACGGCACCATGACGTGTAGCCCCTTGCCGCCCGTCGTCTTGACGACGCTGTCGAGGTCCAGCGCCGCGAGTCGCCTGCGGATCTCGAACGCCCCTTCGACGACGCGCGCCCACGGCACCGCCGGATCCGGGTCGAGGTCGAAGATGACGCGATCGGGGTATTCGATCTCGTCGACGCTGGCGTTCCAGGGGTGGATCTCGAGGATGCTCATCTGCGCCAGCTCCAGCACGCCCGCGAGATCGCGCGCCACCATGTAATCGTCGGGCTTGGAACGTTCGAGGATGGTGTGCTTCTCCAGGTGGCGCGGCTTCATCAGCCCCGGGTGCTTCATGAAGAAGCAGGCCGGCTTGGCCTTCGGGTCGGCCGGCATCCCGTCCGGGCAGCGAAACAACGACAGCGGCCGCCCGACGATCTCGGGCAGCACGAAGTCAGCGACCGCCAGGTAGTACTGCACCAGCTCCAGCTTCGTGAACCCCTTCCCGACGTCCGGCCACAACACCCTCTCCGGCGTCGTCAGCCGAAAATTCTTCGGCAACGCCGCCGGCTCCCTCGTTGACGCCGCCTCGCTTCTTTTCCCTTTGCCCCGCGAAGCGGGGAGAGGGTGAGGGAGAGGGGCCTTCGCCTTCTTCCCCTTCGTCTTGCACGCCACCGTCACCCACCCGGCCTTCGCGTCGTAGTGCGACCCGGCTCGCCGCGATACCATCGCCGGGATCCCCAGCCGGCACGCCTCGCGGTG
>DATFXS010000532.1:0-12729 GCA_035315605.1 Polyangia bacterium | reverse complement strand
CGCCCGCCGCGTCCAGCGTCCGATCTCCGACGCCGACGGCGGCCGCGAACAGCACCCGCGCCGTGTCGAGGCCTCCGCTCGCGCGGATGCGCCCGACGTCGAACCTCGTCAGATCGGCCTCCGCCCGCGTCAGCTCGATCGGCGCGTGCAGGCCGCTCTTGACCGCGGCCGCCGCCATGTCGCGATGAACGCGCGCCCGGTTGTAGGCATCCTCGGCGGCGCGCAGGACCGCGCGCGCGCCGTGAACCGCGAAGTAGGCTTCCTTGACGAGCAGCTCGATGCGCAGCCGCTCGGCGTCGGCCCGGTCCCGCTCCGCCTCGTAAGCGACGTCGGCGACCGCGGCCTGGGCGGCGATCCGCCCGAAATCGAAGACCTCCTGTCCCGCCCCGATCGCCGCCAGCGTGGACGCGCTCGGGTGAAACGATCCGGTGCTCTCCACGGGCGTGCCGCCGATGCGCGGGATCCCGACCTCGCGGACCGACAGGTACGAGGCGGTGCTGTTGTTCGTCGTTCCTTCCAGCGCCTGCGCCGTGGCGCCGAACGAGGGCAGCCACTGCGCGCGGGGGACGCGGGTGTCAGCCGCGGCCGCGGTCACCCGGGCCAGCGCGCTCTGCAGCGACGGCTGGTGCGCGCGTGCGTAGCGAAGCGCCTCGTCCAGCGTCATCGCCCGCGCAGCCGCCATGACGGCAAGCGGCGGGGGCATCTCCGTGGCCGCCCGGACCGGGCTCGCGATCACGGCGGCCGCAGCCGCGATCGCCCCCGACAGGCGGATGCTGACGGCGGCGTGATGCGGCATTGCGCTCGACGAAAGCACGCGCCGTACCAGACGCCGCCCGGCGCGGCGCCACGACGGGACGCCGGTGGGTGGTCGGGAAATCTTCCCGATCGCGGGGGAGTTTTTCCCGAACGACAACAGGCGGGCCACCCCGACCCCACGGAGATGCGGGCGATCGCGGATGGCATGTCGAATGCCTCTTCCGATCGACATGCTGCAACCACGTATTTCCTCGATCTCCCCGATCGCCCTTCTGCTGCTGGGCATCGGCGCCTGCGCGACGACGATGATGCCCCCCGTCGCGAACAGCGGCCCGGTGTCGTCGGGAAACGGCGTCTCCGTCGCGGTGCTGCGCCAGGCCTGCCTGACGACCGCACCCGTCGACGAGGTCCCGACCGGCTCTGTCGACGAGACGGTCGAGGTCCAGGTGCGGAACGGATCGCCCGAACCGCTGACGGTTCATCCCGAACGGTTCGTGCTGCGCGGGGCCGACGGTGGCGAGCCCGCGACCCCCGCCATGACTTCCGGTGACGCGCGCACGGTGGCGCAGGGCGAGACGCAGACCTTCCAGCTTCAGTTCAGCGCGCGGGCCGGGCTGGAGTGCACCCAGGAAATGCGACTGGATGCGAACGCGGCCATCACGCTGCACGACGCGCCCGTCGCGCTGGCGCCCGTTCCGTTCCGTCCGCTCTAGCCGCTATCGTCGTCGAGCCACTTCCGTAGCGTCTTCGGATCGATCTCGAGCTTCTCGGCGGCCTTGCCGCGATGTCCGCCGGTCTGCCCGACCGCCCAGGCGGCGTAGCGGCGCTCCAGCTCGCGCATCGGCAGGATGTCGCCCTGGAACGCCGCGGAGGGCGGCGCTTCCGCGTCGCGAACGACCTCCGGTACGTCCTCGGCGCGCGCGACCTCGCCCTCCGCGAACAGCACCATCTTCTCGACGACGTGGGCCAGCTCGCGGACGTTGCCGGGCCAGCGGTACCGCTGAAGACGGTCGAACGCCGGCTGCGAGATCTGCCGCAGCGGCGACCGCGGGTTGCGCGCGCGCGCGTCGGCGAGGAAATGTTCGACCAGCTCGCGGATGTCCTCGGGCCGGTCGCGCAGCGGCGGCACCGTCAGGCTGACGACGTCGAGGCGGTACATCAGATCCTCGCGGAACGTCCCCTCGCGTACGCGCTGGGCGAGGTTACGGTGCGTGGCGGCGACGATGCGGACGTCGACCTCGCGGTCCTTGCTCGCCCCGACGGGACGGACCCGGGCGCTCTCCAGGACGTGCAGCAGCTTCGCCTGCAGCCCGGGTGTCATCTCCGCGATCTCGTCGAGAAACAGGGTGCCGCGGTGGGCCTCCGCGAACAGGCCGGGTCGATCGGCGGCCGCGCCCGTGAACGCGCCCTTGACGTGACCGAACAGCTCGCTCTCCAGCAGCGGCTCCGGCAGCGCCGCGCAGTTGACGGAGACGAACGCGCCCGCCGCGCGCCGGCTGTCGGCGTGCAGCGCGCGCGCCACCAGGCCTTTGCCCGCGCCCGTCTCGCCCAGCACCAGCACGGGCGCTGCGGCGTCGGCCACGCGCAGGATCCGGTCGCGCAGCGCCCCCATGGCCGCGCTGTGGCCGATGATGCTGGCCGTCGAGAAGCGGGCCCGCAGCTCGTTCCGCAGCGCTGCCGCTTCGTGGCGCACCTTCACGTCTGCGAGCGCCCGTCCGAGGAAGATCGCCAGCTCGTCCTGCTTGAACGGCTTCGTCAGGTAGTGGTAGGCGCCCTGGCGGATCGACTGAACGGCGCTGTCGATGGCGCTGTAGGCCGTCATCACGATGACCGGCCGCTCTGGATCCAGCTCGCGCGACGTCGCGAGAAGCTGGAACCCGTCGACCTCGGGCATGCGCAGGTCGGTCACGACCGCGTCGAAGCGGCCGGCCGCCAGCCGCTGCTGAGCCTCCCGCCCCGACCCGATCGCCACCGCGTCGTAGCCGCGCTCGGCCAGACCCTCGGCGATCGCCCGTGCCATCTCCAGGTTGTCGTCGACGATCAAGATCTTCTGGCGTGCGTCGGTCATGTCGCTCCCCGCGCGGGCGGAAGTCGGATCGTGGCGCGGGTTCCCCGCGGGGGCAGGGGCGCCAACGTCAACGTGCCGCTGTGATTCGACACGATCTCGCGTGCAATCGCCAGGCCGAGCCCGGTCCCACCCTCGCGCGCCTTGGTCGTGAAGAACGGTTCCAGGGCGCGCCCGGCGTCGGCGTCGGAGATCCCGACGCCCGTGTCTTCGACGACGATGGTGACGTCGCCGCCGTTCTCGCCGGCGCGTACGACGATGCCGCCGCCCACGGTCTTGCTGGCGTCGCAGGCGTTCAGCAACAGGTTCACGACCGCCTGCTCGAGCAGCTTTTCGTCCCCGATCACGGCGGGCAAGTCGGCCGCGATCGCCTCCGTCACCGGCACGCGCGCGCCGTCGAGCCGGTGCCGCACCAGCGCCACCGCCTCGGTCACGACCCGCCCCGGATCGATCCGCTCGGCCGACGGTGCGTCGCCACGGGCCAGGCCGAGCAGGCCGCGGATCACCACCTTGATGCGGTCCGCCTGGGACGCGATCGCCGCCACCGCGCCGGCGAGCTTTTCGTCGGCGCCGACCTTGGTGCCGAGCTGCTCCGCCCGCGCGGCAATGACGCCCAGGGGCGTCGAGATCTCGTGCGCGACGCCGATCGCCAGCGTGCCGAACGCGGCGGCCTTGCTGGCGCGCTCCAGACGCTCGTCGCTGCGACGCTGCAGGGCCGCGACGGCCAGCGCGCCCTCGAGCAGCAGCTCCTTTCGCTGCATGCGCAGCGCGACGCCGCCGAACAGCAGCACCAGCCCCGCCGCGAACGCCACGCCCAGCAAGAGGCGCCGGCGCGCCCAGGCCTGCCGATCGCGCAGGTGCTCGGCGCTGCTGATCGCGACGATGTCGACGCCGCGCGGATCCGCCGGGTACGCGATCCCCGCGATCGCCATGCGGGCGGGCAGGCCGAAGGCGGCCGCCTCCTCGCGCGGGATCCGGACGGCGCGCTCGCGTCGCTGGATCGCCTCGACGACGCGCGCCGATGCGATCTCCGCGTCGGTCGTGGACCGCAGGGTCGCCTCGCCGGCGCGGTGGACGAACAGGCGCGACGAGCCGGAGCGCTCGGCGCGCTGCAGGATCGCGCCCAGCGCCACGTCGCTGCCGCCGTCGGCGGCGCGGAGCGCGTCCACGGTGACGCCGAAGGCCCGCGCGAAGTTCGCCTGCCCGTCGGCCAGCTCGCGCAGCGCGGCCTCCGATTCTCGAATGGCGTCCCAGTAGGCCAGGCCGGCGACGATCAAGACGGTCAGGCCCATCGCGCTCCCGATCAGCAGCGGCCGGAACGAACGTCGAGTCACCGACGAGCAGCATGTTCCCATCGCCGATCAACGGCAAATCGGGAAAATTTCCCGATCGATCGGGAGCGTTTCCCGGAACGGCGCGCCGCACCCGCCCGCGGGCCCGGATCGGTGCGGCGATTGGCGATGGCACATCGCATGCCTCACATGCGGGCATGTCGTCGTCGCACCTCGTCCGGTCGTTCCTGGTGCCTTCGTTGCTGACCGTGGCCTGCGCCGCGCCGATGCGTCCGCCCGTCAGCAACGCCGGACCGGCGCGGTCCCAGACCGGCGTCCAGGTCGCGGTGGTGCGGCAGGGATGCTCGCAAACAGAGGAGGCGGAAGACTACGGCTGGGATCTGATCGAAGAGAACGTCGAGATCGAGGTGCGGAACGGCGCGCCGGAATCAGCGACCGTTCATCGGGACAGATTTCGCCTGCTCGCGCCCGACGGCACCGAGCTGCGGACGGTCACCTGGCGCGCCGCGGATCCGCTGGTCGTGGCCAGCGGCCAGACGCAGGCCTTCGAGCTCCGCTTCATGACGCGCGGCGGGCTCGCCTGCACGAAGGAGATGCGGATCGACCCCGACGCCGGGATCACGCTGAGTGCGGCGCCGGTCGCCCTGCAGCCGGTTGCGTTCGTTCCGAGCCGCGGCCTCTGACCCCTCGACAAACCGGCGGGCGATGCCAACACTGCCTCCCAACGGAGGAGCCATGGCCGCAGCCCGCCGCACCAGAATCGTCGAGTTCGATCACATGGGCATCGGCGTGCGCGATCTGAAGGCCGCCCGAAAGTTCTACACGGCGGCGCTGGGCGCGCTCGGCATGAAGATCAACATGGACGTCGGCGAGGCCTTCGGAATCGGCTCGCGGACGCAGAAGATCTTCTGGCTGGGCCGCGACCGCACGGCCGCCGGCGGCAGCCACATCGCCTTCCGCGTGGATCATCCGGAGGAGGTCGACGCGTTCCACGCCGCGGCGCTGGCCGCGGGCGGCAAGGACAACGGCAGGCCAGGGCCGCGTCCCCACTACGGCCCTCACTACTACGCCGCGTTCGTCAAGGACCGCGAGGGGAACAACATCGAGGCGGTCTGCTACGCGCGAACCGCCCGGCCCGCGCGTCGCCGCCGCCGCTGACCGGCGCTACGGCAGGCAGTTGCCCATGCCGTCGCAGCCGTTCGCGCACATGCCGGTCGGGTCGGGCATGCCGTTCGGGACGAGACGGCACGTGCCCTGAACGCCGCCGACGCCGCACGAATAGCAGCTGGGGCAGCTCTCGAGCGCGCAGCAATAGCCTTCCGTGCAGTAGTGGGTCTGGCACTCGTCGGTCGTGGTGCAGGCGAGCCCGGTCGGCTTGCGGTAGTCGCAGCAGTAGACCTTCGCGGCGAAGCCGTTGTCGTCGGCGCCGTCAACGGGCGCCTGCGTGCAATGGATCTGCGTGTAGTCGTCCTCGGGCGTGTCCCGCCCGTAGCAGGCGAACGCGAAGCCTGGCAGGTCTGGCGTTCGGCCCTGCGTGCAGCCGGGCACGTACTTCTGGATCTGATCGAGGTTCGCCATCGTCACGCACGATCCACCCGGCAGGACCGGCGACGGCGTGAAGCAGCAGAAGGTCTGGGACATCGCCCCCGAAGCGTCTGTGACGGGCGGCCCGGGGATCCCGCAGACGAAGTAGTAGTAGTCGGCGCGGCTCTCGCTCATGCCGAAGTCCTCGCCGCGCGGCCGGCTGCCGGCCGGGCAGTGCCAGCCGACCAGGCCCCCCGTGCAGACGCCGCCCTTCGCCTCGTCGCAGTTGTTCGGCCGCTTGGCGCCGGCGCAGCAATATTCGACGAGCTGGCCGTTGCGGATGCCGTTGCCGCAGGTGAGATCGGGGTTCAGCGCCTCGGGCCGGTCGGACCCGTAGCAATCGAACCGGTAGCTGCCTGCCTCGGGACAGACCTGCGACGGATCGTTCGAGATCGCGACGATCGAGGTGGAGTCGAGGGCGCACGACACCGGGGCGCTGGGCGGCGTGCAGCAGAAGTTGCTGGTGCCGTCCGCGTTGACACCTTCGTCGGCGCAGACCATCCCGTACGGGATCCCGGAGACATAGGTCGCGCCTTCGTCCGGCCGGGCGGCGCCCGTGCACGCGTAGCCCACGAGGCCCAGCGCCGCCCCCGCGTCCGGGTTTCCGGCCAGGACGGCGGAGTCGCAGCTGAGCGCCGAATTCACCATGCACTCGCCGTGGCTGGCCGGCTGCTCGACTTTGCAGCCCGCCACCGCCCACGCGGCCAGCGGCACCACCAGCAGGATCGAACGACGTCCGCGCATCATCGACATGTTCATCAGAACTTCCACCCGGGCGGAGGTTGCGGCGCGGGCAGCGTCGGGAAGTGACACTCCTTCGGTGTCGACGTTCCGGTCTGCGTGTTACTGACGACGTCGACCCCGTGCCCCTGGACGTCGAAGTTGACGTCGCCCGGGCCGAGCTTGAACTGCGCGAACTCGGACGCGACGCCGATCTTCGGGTTGATGTTGTCGAAGACGACGTTGTCCAGCGTGATGGTCGGCCGCAGCGTCTGGTTGTAGCCCTCCAGCGTCACGACCGCCGGCTGCAGCGCGCCGCACGTCACGGAGCGGACGTCGTGGAACTCGAGGTTGCGGAAGTCCGGGTAGCTCTGGCCGGCGAACAGCGGGTTGTACGCGGTGCTGACGAGCAGGCCGTTCACCATGTCGCGCATGCAGACGTCGCGATAGACGATGTTGTCGACGACGCCGCCGCGGCTCTCGTCGGATTTGACGCGGATGCCATTGAAATCGCCTGGGTGCGCGTCGAGGCCGACCGGACGCGAGTCGGCGTCGACGGTCAGGTCGTAGACGTCGACGTTCGACACCCCGAGGTGCGTGACACCGTCGGGCGACTTGTAGGTGCCGTAGGTCTCGCTGCCGATCGACATGCCGTGGCCGGTGCCGAAGTGGTTGTGGGCGATGGTGAGGTTCGAGACCCAGTGGCCGCCCTTGATCGCGATGTGGTCGTCGCCGGTGCTGATGGTGCTGCAGGCGATGACGCCGCAGTAGGCGATGTTGGTCGTCCCCGGATCGACACCATCGGTGTTGCGCGCCCAGCTGGGCGTCAGCTGGAAGCCGGCGCTGTTGGCCCACTTCGACGGCGTGAGCAGCGTGATGCCCCAGACGGTGAACCCCTTGCCGCGGTCGGCCCGGGTGTCGCAGACGCCGGCCCCGACGCCGGCAGCCGGCGACGAGGTCAGCTTGACGTGGAACTTGGCCGAGTTGTGCAGCGTCACGCGGTAGAGGAGGAAGCCGGTCGTCCCCGACTTGAGGTTGATCAGGGTCGGGTTGCCGATGCTGCCGTCGATCGCGCGCAGCGCGTAGGACATCTGCCACCACGAGTAGTCGTGGCCGACCAGCGGCTCGCCCCCCTGGCCGTCGATGGTCCCGTCGCCGATGATCGCCGGGCTGGCGCCCCCGACGGAGATGAACTCGATGCAGGCGGACGAATCGTTGACGCCGAGGAGGCCGCAGTTCCCCGTCGACTGGAACAGGGCGGCGTTGCGCGACATGAACAACGTCACGCCCTTGTCGACCCAGAGGGTCTTGCCGGTCAGGATGATCTGCCCCGACAGGAACGCGTTGTTGTCACCGTCGGTCATCAGCTTCACCATCGGACAGGTCGCCATGTTGAGCGCCCCGTTGATCCGACTCGTGTCCAGGACCGCCTGCGCCTCCACGTAGTTCAGCGGCTCGTCCAGCACCTGGCCGTCGGGCGGCGTCACGCGCATCGCCTTCAGGATGCACTCGGCGGGCGGATCGGGCGGCGGCCAACCGCGCCCGTCGGCGACGAACGGCTCCTTCGGTAGACACTTCCAGGGCGCGTTCTGGTCGCTGCAGTCGTCCGTTGCCCCGCACCGATCGGCGCCCACCGCGTTCGGATCGGCCGGCGGTTCAGACGCGCAGAGGTACTGGATGGCCGCGATGTTGTCGTTGTTCTTGTTGCAGCCGAGCGCGACCAGGAGACAGCCCGCCGAGAGGAACCTCGGCAGGCTGGTGGACAGCGGACGTTCGTGCTTCATGCGCGGTCTCGGACTGCCAGTGGGCGTGCAGTGGATTGGATCTTACCCGCTTCGGTCGGCGCTAGCAGCCCGTGTTTCCGGGGCAGGGCCAAGAGCCGTTGTCGGTCGCGCAGCTCCAGACCCGCGCGCCGGACGCGTTCGCCGCCTGGCAGACGCAATAGCCCGTCTTCTGGGCGCCCGTCGAGTCGAGATAACCGCCGCCGGCCACACCCTGCATGCTGTTGCACGCCGTGCACATCGGGACCGCGACGCCGCCGTCAGCGCCACCGCAATCCGCCCCCGACTGCGGCGTCACGCCGGCCGGGCAGGCCGTGTTCATCGTGCCCGCCGCGGGCAGCTTGTAGCAGGAATAATCCTGGGTCGGGTCGAAGGCGCAGGCCGACATCTCCGCGTAGGTGCCGCTGGTCTGGCAGATCTCCGACTTCACGCCCGACTTCACCGGGCCGCAGGTCTTGTAGCAACACTGCACGTCGGTGGCCGCGCAGGCGCCGCCCTTGCTGACCGTCGACGCACACGCGGGCAGGCCGAAGCCCATGCCGCAGGCGTTGCCAACGGTGCTGGTGCCGGTTCCGCCGGTGCCGGTCGTGCCCGCGGTGCCGGTCGTGCCCGCGGTGCCAGTCGTGCCCGCGCTGCCGACCGTTCCGGCGACGCCCATCGTGCCGGCCTGACCACCCGCACCCTGCGGCGAGCCGCCAGTGCCCGGGGTGGTGTTCCCCGAGTTGCTCCCGCCGCACGACTGGAAGATGAACGCCTGCGCCAGGAGGGCCACCGCACCCAACGTCGTCACCGAAAGAACCCGAATCCGCTTGGTCATTTGAATCCTCATTTTTTGTCCGCGGCCCTACGGGCCAAACCCAGCCCGATGGCCGGCCTTACTGCTCCGTGGGTGTCCGTACGGGATCCGGAAGGCTCATGACCGGGGCGGTTTTGGGCCCAATTTCCGCGGCCCTGTCCCAATACCGAGGTATCGATGGGTCCGGGACCCCTTTCAGGGTCCCCGAGACACCGAAAGGGGCCCGTGACCCGGACGCTGACCGCGTTTGCAGCCGCCTTGAACATTTTGCTCCTCGCGGGCAGCGCCCGCGGCTGGGGGGGCGCCGCGCCCGCGGGCAGCGCGTCGATCGGCCTCCGCCCGCCCGATTCCGGGCCGCTGGATTGGGCGCGGGCGGCCTGCGACAGCGTGATGACGCGCAGCCCGG
Organism: Polyangia bacterium; assembly: GCA_035315605.1. GTDB lineage: Bacteria > Myxococcota_A > Polyangia > Fen-1088 > Fen-1088 > JADGRB01. The sequence continues at coordinate 3,329 of DATFXS010000532.1, read as the reverse complement.
TGCTGACCGATCGCTGGCATTACGACGTCGGCCTGGTCCTGTACGGCTTCGAGAGCGTCTGGCGGAAGACGGGCGACCGCCGCTACCTCGACTACGTCAAGGCGAACGTCGACCGCCTGGTGGGTCCGGGCGGCGTCATCAAGGGTTACGAGCCCGGCGAGCAGATGCTCGACGACGTCAACATGGGCAAGGTGTTGTTCGCCCTCCACGCGGAGTCGAAGGATCCGGCCGACCGGGAGCGCTATCGCCAGGCGCTCTACGCGCTGCGGGCGCAGCTGGCGAAGCAGCCGCGCACGGCCGACGGCGGCTTCTGGCACAAGCGAATCTACCCGCACCAGATGTGGGCCGACGGCGTCTACATGGCGTCGCCGTTCCTGGCCCGGTTCGCGGCCGTGTTCGGCGAGCCGGGCGCGCTCGACGACGCCGTCAAGCAGGTGCTGCTCGCCGAGACGCACCTGCGTGACGCGAAGACGGGCCTTCTTTTTCACGGCTGGGACGAGAGCCGCACGCAGCGCTGGGCGGATCCGAAGACGGGCCGCTCGGCGCAGCTGTGGGGACGCGGCGACGGCTGGTACGCGATGGCCGTCGCGGACGTGCTCGCCGAGATGCCGGCCGATCACCCGCGGCGCGGCGAGGTGCTGGGCGTGCTGCGGCGCCTTGCGCGCGCGATTGCAAGTGTGCAAGACAAACCGACCGGCGTCTGGTGGCAAGTGCTGGACGCGGCAGGCAAGGCCGGCAACTTCAAGGAGGCATCGGCATCGGCGATGTTCGTCTACGCGATCGCGAAGGGAGACAAGATGAGCTGGCTGGACGCGAAGCGGTTCGCGCCCGTCGCCGCCCGTGGCTACGCGGGCATCATCCGGCAGTTCGTCGTCGACGATCGCCCGAACGGCGTGCACCTGGGCGGGATCTGCAAGGTGGCCGGGCTCGGGGGCGATCCCTACCGGGACGGTTCGTACGGCTATTACGTCGGAACCGAGGTGGTCGCCGACGATCCCAAGGGGATCGGCGCGTTCATCCTCGCCAGCGTGGAGATGGGATCGTGAAGGCGACGATCAGAAGAAGCCTCACGCTGCTGGTGATCGCGCTGGCGATCGGGCACGACGCGGGGGCGGCGCCGCCCGCCGCCCGCAAGATCGGTCCCGCGTTTTTCGACGTGCGCAGCTACGGCGCCGTCGCGGACGGGAAGACCAAGGCGACCGAGGCGGTCAAGAAGGCGATCGCCGCCGCGGCGGCGGCCGGCGGCGGGACGATCGTCTTTTCGGGCGGCACCTACCTGACCGGGCCGATTCACCTCAAGAGCAACATCACCCTGCTGGTCGACGTCGGCACGGTGCTGAAGTTCTCGAGCGACTTCGACGACTACCTGCCGATGGTCCGCTCGCGCTGGGAAGGGACCGAGGTGACGAATTTTTCGCCGCTCATCTACGGCGACAAGGTCGAGAACGTCGCGATCACGGGGCGCGGCCTCATCGACGGCAACGGCGAGCCGTGGTGGCGCGTCTACAAGCAGATCAAGGAGCAGCAGCTGGGCAAACCGGTGGCGCCCGAGGCGCGGTCGAAATGGCAGAAGGAGTTCGCGCGCCTCAACACCGACCGGCACGACTGGCCCGATGATCGGCGCTGGCTGGAGAACGGATTCCTGCGCCCGCAGCTGATCCAGATCCTCGACGGCAAGAACGTGTTGATCAGCGACGTCACCATCAAGAACCCGCCGTTCTGGACCATCAACCCGGTCTACTGCGACGGCGTGAACATCCGCGGCGTCCGGATCGAGAACCCGGAGGATTCGCCCAACACCGACGGCATCGACCCCGAATCGTCGCGCAACGTGCGGATCTCGGACTCGTACATCAGCACCGGTGACGACTGCATCGCCATCAAGTCGGGCCGCGACGCGCAGGGGCGGCGGATCGGGCGTCCGGTCGAGAACGTCACCGTCACCAACTGCACGATGGTGCGCGGCCACGGCGGCGTTTCGATCGGCAGCGAGATGGCGGGCGGCGCGCGGCGCATCGCCGTCTCGAACTGCGTCTTCCAGGAGACCCAGCGCGGCATCCGCATCAAGACGACGCGCGGCCGCGGCAACGTGGTCGAGGACGTGCAGGTCAGCAACATCGTCGTGCGCGATCTGAAGCACGAGGCGTTCGCGCTCGACATGTACTACACCGAGGTCCCGCCCGAACCGGTGTCGGAGCGGACACCGCACGTCCGGAACGTCCACATCTCCGGCATGACCGGCACGGCGCGCGGCGCGGGCGTGATGCTCGGCCTCGACGAGTCGCCGCTCGACGACATCTCGATCAGCAACTTCGACGTCGTCGCCGACACCGGGCTGGTGATCCGGAATGCCGGCCGCGTCACGCTGCGCTCGGTCCGGATCGACACGAAGACCGGGCCCGCCGTGACCGCCGAGCGCGCCGCCGACCTGCGCATGATCGATGTCGGCGCGCGCGCCGCTCACCTCGGGACACCGTCGGTCGAGCTGCTGAACGTCTCGCACGCGTTCCTGCAGGGCTGCTTCGCGCCCGTCGGGGGCGAGACCTTCCTGTCGGTGCGCGGCCGCGAGACGCGCGCGATCTATGTCGGCGAAAGCGATCTTTTGGGCGCGCGCACGCCCGTCGTCATCGGCCCCGACGTGCCGCCGGGCGCGGTCACGCGGCGGTAGCCGCGGCGCGCGGTCAGGGCGTCGTGAAGTAGAGGTAGTTGAGGCACATCTCGTCGGTCGTCTTCTCGCCCCAGGTCAGGTCGGCGGGCGTCTGCTTGACGCCGCCGATGACGGGCTGATCGGCCGCCGAGTTGTCGTACGTGCATTCCAGGTGAATGGTGTCGCCGGCGACGACGGCGATCGGCTGCTGGTAGTAATAGAACTGTTGCCAGTGAAAGTCCCAGTGCGGGATGTCGACCGCGCAGGTGGAGCTGCCGTCCGCGTGATTGATGGCGACGGTGATCTGCGTGCCGTGCAGGTGCATGTGCGGGACCACGCCCCACAGCGCCCAGGCGCGGTTGATCGCCAGATCCGCGGTGACGGTCTGCGAGGCGACCCCGGCCGGCACGTCGAAGGTCCGGTTCAGCACCGCCGAGATCGCCGCCTGCTTCGCGACGGGCGTCGCGGCGTAGTAGAGCCCCGCCGTCGTTCGATCGTTCACCTGCGATTGGTTCAGCAGGTTGTAGTGAATCTGCATGATGATCTGCGTCCCGGCCGCCAGGTGAATGCCCGTCGGCGGCGGAAACATCGACGCGCCCGACCCCGGAACCCAGCCGCCGATCGTCTGGGCGGCGTTGACGCCGCTGCCGCCGAAGCAGGTCCAGCCGAGCCCCGGTTCGGC
>DATFXS010000531.1:0-8837 GCA_035315605.1 Polyangia bacterium | reverse complement strand
AGCCGAGCCACCGCCTCCAGAACCAGCGCCGGCGAAGTCCGAACCGCCCCCGCCGCTGACGCTCACCAGGGCCGATACGCCCCCGCCTCCGGCGTCGCCACCGGTCCGTTCATTCTCGGAGCGCGAGCGGCCGGAAATGCGCGAGCGCCGGCTGCGCGACATCATCATCGCGCACGGCCGCGAGATGAAGGGGTGCGTCGATCGCCAGCTCAAGCTGATGCCGGACCTGCGCGCCGACGGATTGCTGGTCATCGAAGTCGATGCGAACGGCGCGGTGCCACGCGCCGAGTTGCAGGGCGCGGACCTGGCCGGCACGGCGCTCGAGAGCTGCCTGCGCACGATCACGTCGCGCTGGCGGTTTCCGAGCAGCGGCCGCGGCTACCGGATCGAGGCGCCGCTGAAGGTCTCGGGCTCCTGAGTCGTCACTTCGCGATCTTCATGATCGTGCCGGCGTCGGTGTCGGTCCAGTAGACGGCCGTGGCGTCGACGGCGACGTCGGTCGCGCGGCTCTGATCCGACGCCAGCGTGACCGCCCCGCCGCCGCCCTTCGCCACCCTCATGATCCGCGTCCGATCGGTCCAGTAGACGTTGTTCGCATCCAGCGCGATTCCGAACGGACCCTTGAGGCCGGTCGCGAGCGCGACCGGCGCGCCGCCTGCGATCGGTACGGTCATCACCGTCCCGGTGTTCTCGAGGGCTCCCGTGTTCGTCCAGTAGACGTTCGTCGCGTCCACGGCGATCGCCTGCGGCCCATTCTGCGCCGACGCGAGCGTCACCGGTGTGCCGCCCGCCGCCGCCACCTTCATCACCGTGCCACCAAGGTTCGTCCAATAGACGTTGGTGCCGTCGGCGGCGATGCCGTTCGGATCGTCCTGCGCGGACGCGAGCGTCACCGCGCCGCCGCCGGCGAGCGGCGCCGTCATCACGGCGCCCGAGTTGTTCCCGAGGATCCAGAGGTTGACCCAGTAGATGGCCGGGCCCGCGACAGCGATGCTGCGCGGCCCGTTCTGCTGCGCGGCGAGCGTCATCGGCGCGCCACCCGCCAGCGACGCCGTCATCACCGTTCCCGGGCTGTCGTAGTAGTTCCAGTAGAGGCCGCTCGCATCGACGGCGATGTCCCACGGCACCTCGAGCTCGGTCGCGCCGGCGGCGATCTGCGTGGGCGTTCCGCCCGCGACCGGCACGGTCATCACCGCGCGCGTGGTGTCGTTGGTCCAGTAGACGTTCGCGCCGTCGACGGCGATCGCCCACGCGCCCATTTCGCCCGAGACGAGCACGGTCGGCGTGCCGCCTCCGGCACCGCCCCCGCCCGCACCACCGGTGCCCGGTCCGGCCGCGCCGCCCCCGCCGCACCCGGTCGTGACTGTCAGAAATGCGGCGGCCAGGATCCGCGCGCGTGCCGCCGACGGTTGCGCAACCATGACCAAAAGCGATGTTACACCCTGCTCGCCAGCTCGACCGTTTGCATCTCGGACGCTGCAATCCGTGATTGCCTGATCCGCGGCCGCATGTTTATTGTGTCGCGCGATGAAAGGAACGACGATCAAGGACCCGATCGCGACCGTGTCGTTCAACTGGGTCGACGCGCAAGGGAAGGAACGGCCCGTCAAGGGAATGGTCGGCAAGCCCTATCAGGTCGCCGACCAACAATGGGCCTGCCCCTACGTGCTCGACGGCGCCTTCGATCAGGGCCCCGACATCCCGGGCATCGATTCGATCCAGGCGCTCAGCCTGGCGCTTTACGGCCTGTATCACGACCTGATCCGGTTGCTCGACGAAGGCGGCCGGTTGCTGAATCCGAAGACGCGCGAGACCTTCGACCTCGTCACGCTGAAGGCGACGTTCAGCCGCTCGACCTCGCAATTCCAAGTCGTGACATAGTTCCGAGCGTGCGGTTCGGAGTGGCGATCGCCGCGGCGGTGCTGGGCGCCTCCTGTCGGACCGCGCCCACGGGTCCGCCGCGCTCGCGACCGGCGGGCCCGGTCAAGGCGCTGGCGGCACACGCCGGCGCAACGGCGCTCTGGCACGACGGCGATCTGTGGGTCTCGTTCCTGGGAAATTTCAGGCAGCCGGGCGAGGTGAGACTGTCGCGCGGCGACCGCCCGATCCAGCGGTCGTTCGTCGGCCAGGTCGCGGGCGTTCACGCGGGCCGGGCGATCGTGGTGGTGTCGGCCGGCAAAGCGATCGAGATCCAGAGCATCGGTGCGACGGACGCGCCGATCGTCTTCGGGCGCGTGCCGCAGGCCGAAAGGGATCTCGAGTACGGCGTCACGGCCAGCGGTGAGGCGATCATCGTCGACTCCGGCCCGCGCGACGCGGCCCGCCTGGTGCGAATCGTCGGGCCGGGCGGCGCGCGCGCGTTCCCGATCGTGAAGCCCGGCGCGGTCGTCATCGCCCTGTCGGCCGCGCCGAACGCGCCTCGACTCGCGCTCCTGCTCGACGAGCACAGCATCGGCAAGAGCACGCGCATCGCCGAGATCGACACCCAGACCGGGCGCCTGCTGTCCGAGACGCCGCTCGCCGACGATGCGCGCGCATCCTGGATCGGCGTGGCCAGCGACGGCGCCGTCTGGCTGAAATATCACGGATACTTCGCGCGCAACGACGGCCGGGGCGAACGGACGCTGCTGCAGGGGATCGCCCCCGATGCGCGCAATATCGTGATCGCGCCGGACGGCAGCGCGATCGCCTACGTGGTTCCGAGCGGCGACAGCGACATGGGCTTTCAGACCAGTCCGGCGTGCGACGTCTACTACACGCGCCGTGACGACACCTCCCCTCTCCACGGGGAGGCGCTGAGCTACCCGACGCGTTGCTACGGCGGTCTGGGCCTCGCGATCGTGGACGGCACGCTCTGGGCCGCGCCGCCCCTCGGCGTCGCGGCCCAGAAAACGGTTCAGTGACAGGTCGCCGCTGGCTTGCCGTATGCGTCGCCGCGGCCATCGCCGCCGACGCCGCGATCGCCGCGGCGGGCGAAACGCCGCCGCCCGGCGAACCGAATCCGCTCGCGCGCGACTACGTCGACATCGGTCTCCGCGGCGGCCCCGCGTGGCGCGGCAACAGCGCGGACGATCGTTACTCTCAGTTTGGCTGGGTCCTCGGGATGACGATCGACATCGGGCGGGCGCCGTTCTGGGGCGGCGTCTACGCGGATATCGCGCAGTTCGATGCGCGGGCCGGTGTCCTCGATCCGGCCAGCGGCCAGCCCCCGGGCGTCAACGCGATTTCGGCGGGCTGGTGCGCCAAGACCGCAGTCCGGCTGGGACCGCGCCTGTATCTGTTTCCTGCACTGGGAGCGGGGTTCGGGCAGCAAAACTATTCTTCTGGCCATCGGATGTCCGGCGTCTGTTACTGCAACACCGCCACGTTCAACGGCTTCAGCGTCACGGGCGAAGCGACGTTCGCTTATGTCTGGCGATTCGGCGCGGTCACCTTCCAGCCGCTGCGCGCGACCGGTTTCATGTTCATGAGCGATCGGTCGCCCGCGAATCCCCCTGGCTACGATTACGGCATCGCCCGCCACAGCGTCATGCTCGCCGCCACCATCGGCGTCAGCGTCGATCCCGCGGCGATGGTCCTGGCGGTCTGGGACGCCGCTCGGGCCGTCGTCCCGCACTGATCATTCTGCCTAGCGCTGATGACGGATGTCGGCGCACCACCCCTGCCAGGCGGTAGGTGCCTCGCCGAGATCGGAGCCTCTCAACTTCACCAGCGCATCGTGGATGATCGCCCGCGTCTCGGACCGGGTGGCCGGGTTCTCGAGCCGCTTCAGCAAAGCTGTGCACGCCGACGGACCGGTCCGCACGATCCGGTCGACGACGCGCGCCGGCTGCGCGGTCGCGCCGTCCGCCTCGAATCGATCGAGGATGCGGTTGGTGATCCGCGTCGGACTCATGAGCCACAGGGGCATCGCCGTCGGCAGGATCATCACGACGCCCAACATGATGCCCATGCGGATCATTCGCGGAATTCGGTTGGGCAGGATCGCCCAGCGGAACAACGCCATGAAAGCCAGCGCGGCGCAGACCGCGAGCGGGCGCATCCAGCCGCTGAGACCCCGGCCGCTGAAGAGCACCATGGCAAGGGGGACGAAGAAAACGCCCAGCATCCCGAAGCCCGACCCGGACGTCAGATTCGAGGTCACGCGCCGCGTGAACTCCTCGACCGCGGCAGCGATCTCCCGCATCGTCGCCGCCTTGACGGTCAGGTCACGATCACGCACGAACGCTTCCAGGCGGCGCGCGTGCATTCCGAGCAGCTCCTCCGGCTCGGCTTCGCCGACCGCGTCGTACTTGTAATTCGGCCCGAGGTCGCGATTGATCGCCACGCCGGGAGCGGCCGTCTGGATGAGGCCGCCTTCCTCGAAGATCGAGCAGGCGTTCATCCGCAGCGGGTTCCCGCCCGCGATCCTGAAGAAGCTGACGAACGTCTTGCCGTCCGGCGACACGAGATAGCGCGCGCCTCCCGACTCCCAGTTCCACTGAGACAGTTTGAACCGCGCGTGCTCGACGATCTTGCCGGCGGGTCGGAAGCCGAGCGCGATGAACTCACGGTAGCGGCTGTCGTACTTGCGATCGCGGCCGTCCGGTTCGGCGTCGGTCGGATTGTCGCTGACGTTCATCCAATAGCGGCCCTTGCCGAGCGCGCCCATCACGGCGGGAGTCAGAAGCCAGACCGCCGCCGCCGCCGCGATCACCCACAGAAGGACCTGCACCAACGGACTCTGCAGAATCGCCATCGCTCCCCTCGCAATCTCGGCGCCGCCGCCATGGCCGCCGCGCCCGCACGGCGATGATATCAGTCTTCGCATCGCAATCCGACGCCACCTGGTTTCGAGTAGTGTGGGGAAGTGACCGACAAGCCGTGGCTGGCCATCCCGGCGGGCGACTACGAAGGGCACATGGGCACGGCGGGCGTCGACCAGCTCGGCCCGCTGCGCGCCATTCTGGCCGACGCGTACGGGCAGATTCGCCCCGCGCGGTTGGCGGTGCTCGGGTGCGGCACCGGCAACGGACTGGACGTCGTCGATCCGGCGCACACGCAGCGCTTCGTCGGCGTCGATTTGAATCCGGACTACGTCGCGCTGGCGCGACAGCGACAGGCGCGGCTCGCCGGCGTCGCGGAATGGATCTGCGCCGACGCCGCGACCTGCGCGCTCGACCCGGCGGGCTTCGATCTGATTCACGCAGCGCTGCTGTTCGAGTACGTGGACCCGGCCGCGATCGTGCCGCGCATCGCCGGCTGGCTGGCGCCCGGCGGCGTCCTGTCGGTCGTCCTTCAGCTGCCGGGCGGCGAGGCGCCGATCTCGGAGACGGGTTTTGAGAGCCTCCAGTCTCTGTCCGCGCTGATGGCGCTGGTGCCGCCCGAGCGCTTTCGCGATCTGGCAACGCGCGCCGGGCTGACCGAGACGTCGTCGCGTCGCATCCCCCTCTCGCGCGGCAAGGCCTTCTGGGCCGCAACCTTCGCGGCGCCGCGACGATAACGCCCTCGTTCTCTGCTACCCCAAAAGGAGATGTCGATGGCGTCCGACATGACGGTCGAGATTCTGAAGGATATTCGCGATGAGATTCGCGGCGTTCGCGGCGAGCAGATTCAGACGAATCAGCGCCTGGACCTGATGACCCAACGGATTGACCTGGTCGAGACGACCCTGCTCGACCTGGCCGAGCAACAGCGCTTCGTCATCGACAAGCTGGAATCGAAGTAGCAGCGGTCACTCGGCGGCGACGGCCAGGGCGGACGCCGCGGCGGCCGGCGCGGCGAACGCCAGCTTGCGGCGGTACTCGCGCCGCAGCAGCAGGAAATTCAGCAGCGCGTGGAACGCCGTGCAGGCGACCGCCAGGTACCAGATCCAGCTGAGCGCGAAACCGGCCGCGTGGGACATGGCGATCGCCGGGATCACCAGCAGGCTGGTGCGCAGGAACGAGCTGATGAGGGGCGGAATCGTGTTGCCCATCGCCTGGAACATGCTGGAGCTCACGAACACGATCCCCGACGGGACGAAGTTCCATGCGACGATCTGAAGGTACTCGCCGCCCACGGCCAGCACACCCGGGTCCTTGTTGAACAGGCCGACCAGGCCGCGCGGGATCAGCTGACAGATGACAAACAGGATCACCATCGCGATCGTCGCCATCAGCGCGCCCATCCGGAACGTCGCGCGCACGCGATCGGGCTGCCGCGCGCCGAAGTTCTGGCCGGCGACCGGGCTGACCGCGAAGCCGAGCGCGACGACCGGCATGAAGCCGGCCTGGATGACGCGCAGCCCGATCCCGTAGCCCGCCTGCGCCGCCGGGCCGAACACCTTCGTGATGCCGTAGATGACGAACATGTAGGCGCCCAGGAAGAAGAACTCGGCGCCCGCCGGCAACCCGATCTTCAGCATCCGGCCCCAGGTCGGAAGCTGCGGACGAAACTCGGCCGCCACGAAGCGGAGGTAGCCCTCCTTCTTCGTCACGACGTAGGCGATCAACGACACGACACCGACCGCGACCGCGACGAACGACGCGATGGCCGTGCCCGCCACGCCGAGCGGATGGCCCGTCACCCAGCCGAACATCAGCACCGGCGCCAGCCCCGCGTTCAATACCACCGTCGCCGTCTGCATGATCATGCCGGGCCTGAAATCGCCGATCCCACGCAGCGCCGATGCCGTCGCGATCATCGCGAACTGGCCGGCCAGCGCCGGGATGAACCAGGCCAGGTACTCGCCCGCCAGCCGGGCCGTCTCGGGATCGGCCGCCTGCGCGCGCGCGAACCGCCCGCGCAGCGCCATCATGATCACGAAGAACAGCAGACCGACCGCCAGCGACAGCAGCTGCGACTGGTTGAAGATGAGGCGCGCGGTGTCGCGGTCCTTGCGGCCGGTCGCGTGCGCGATCAACGCCGTCGTCCCGACGCCCAGCGTCTGCGTCAGCGCCAGGACCAGGAACATCAGGTTGCCCGACAGGCTGACCGCCGCCACCGCCTTCGCGCCCAGCATGCCGACGAACTTCAGGTCGATCAGGAAGTACAGCGTCTGGAACACCATCCCGACCAGCATCATGGTCGTGGTCTGAAGCAGAGCGCGGCTGATCGATCCCTTGGTCAGGTCGTGCATGGGCGGGCGCGCAATCTAGCGCGCCGACCCGTCCCACGCCCGAAACAACTGACCGCGGAACTTACGCGTCGGCGTCCTTGGCCCTGATCGGCAGCCCGGGAAGATTCGGATCGGGCTCGCCCAGGTACTCCCACAGCCGCCCCTGCCGCATCTGCCCGCACCAGTACCAGTTCTCGCGATCGAGGTGGCCCGCGATCGCGCCGCTCGGATGCCAGAGGAACGTCCACTGCGTATCGCCCGCGTACGTCCCGCGCCAGAGCGGCCGGAAACCACCGCCCACCTTGCAGCCTTCGATGGCGTAGGCGCTGTGAGCGGTCAGGTAGCGCGCGCCGAACATCATCTCCTGCAAGCCGAAGGTGACCAGCAGCTCCGGCAGGTCCACGCCGTCCATCGGCACCCACAGCCAGTCCTGGCCGAAGGTGCACGACCAGAGTGTCCACGCGCCCCGAATCGATTCGAGCGCGATCCGAAAGTTCGCCTGGTTCTCGGTGATGAACGTCAGCTTGCCGCCGTCGCGGGCCAGGTTGTCGATCGGGCGCAGGAAGTCTTGCGAGCCGTACAACTTGGCGCCGGGCCAGTGGTTGGCGATCGCGTAGTACGCCTTCAGCTCGGCCGGCGCGTCGACCGCCGCCGGCCACGCGCGGGGCGAGTCGCTCGGCGCGGCGACCGACCAGCGGGCGACCAGACGTTCGAACTCCGCCAGCAGGCCGGGGTCTCGGCGCAGGCCCTCCAGGTCGAAGTCGGCGGGCTGGGGACCCGGACGACCCGGGACAAACGTGGCCACGTAGGAGAGAGCCATCAGACGAGCCAAATGGCTCAGGGGTCGATCCGGCACCCGTCGTCAGGTCGAATCCGGTGAAACGGCGTCACCGACGCACCACGGCAGACGGTTGTGGACGATGCCCCGTAGTCCGGCGCCGATCTTCCGAGGTCACTGCGTCGCGCAGGCGACGCGATCGCCCATCGTGGCGATGCAGCTGTCCGGCGCGCACAGCGCCGTCGCACATGAGCAATCCACCGTGGCGCAGCCGGCCGGGCGCGGCTGGCACCCGAACGTCGCCGCGCAGCCGGCGATACAGCCGGGAGGCCCGCCGTCCGGACAGCTCTGCGTCTCGCTGGTTCCGGATGGGCACGTGCCGCTGGCGGGGACGGGGCTGCAGACCAGGTTCGTGCAGTTCTGGTGGCTGACGCACAGCTGCCCCGTCGCGCACGCGGCGGCGTCGCCGCACAGCCCCGAGTCGTATGCCGCGTCGCTCACTCCGGCATCGGCGGTCTCCGACGACTTGCAGCCGGCGACGAGAATCAGCGCGAGCAGCGCTGGGGACAGCGATCGGTTCGGCACTGCAGAAAATGCTAACACGCCACCGCATGACGCGGACATTTGGCGGGCGGCGTCGATCTTTTCCGGAATGCGGTAGGCTCCGCAAATGAGCTGCCGGCGAATCGGCCTCGCCGTCCTCCTGGCGAGCGGCGCGCTCGTGTTCGCGTGCACCGGCGATCTCTCTCCGCCGCCGGCCGGGGCGGGCGGCGCTCAGGGCGATGCCAACAGCACCGGCACCAACCCCCCGGGCACGGGCGGCGCGGCGGGCGGCGCGGGCGCGGGCGGAAGCGCCGGTGGCAGCGCAGGCACGGGCACGGGCGGCGCGACGGGAAACGCGGGCCGCGGCGGGGCCGGTGCGGGCGCATCGGGCGGCGGTGGCGCAGCCGGAAGCGGCGGCGCGGCGGGCGCGCCCGCACG
>DATFXS010000530.1:0-4059 GCA_035315605.1 Polyangia bacterium | reverse complement strand
CGCGCTCTATCATCTGCACCGCGCGTCCGCCGCGCGGCGGATCGCCAAGGCGCGCGAGGCACTGCTGGTCGCGACCCGCATCGCGCTGGCGCGGCGGCTCGGGCTGCCGCCCGAGCGGCTGGCAAGCGTCCTCGAGCTCGTCGCCAGCCGGCTGGAAGCGAGCATCGAGCGGCTGCTGGGATGACCTCGGGCGCGTCGCAGTCCACGCCGTCGCGGGCGGCCACCTGCCCGCCCGACAAGACGTTCACGCGCCTGCTGGAAGGGACGCTGTCCGACGCGGAGCTGCAGGCGTTGCAGGCGCACGGCGACGGCTGCCCGGCCTGCGGCCGGACCCTGTCGGAGCTGGCGCGAACGATGACGCCCGGCCACGGCGACTGGCTGGGCGAGCGCTATCAGCTGCTCGAGCCGCTGGGCATCGGCGGCATGGGCGTCGTCTACACCGCCTTCGACACGAAGCTGCAGCGCAAGGTGGCGGTGAAGCGCTTGCGCGAGCTGGCGGCCGCGGCGTCCGCGGAACGGCGGCGCGCGCGCTTCCTGCGCGAGGCGCAGCTGCTCGCGTCGCTGTCGCACCCGAACGTGCTGACCGTCCACGACGTCGGCGGCGTCGATCCCGAGCTGTACGTCGTGATGGAGCTGGTCGACGGGTGGCCGATGTCGCGCTGGATCTCCGAGGCCGTTCCGCGGCCCGGCTGGCGGCAGATCCTCGACCTCTACGTGCAGGTCGGCCGCGGACTGTCGGCGGCGCACCAGCTGGGCGTCGTGCACCGCGACGTCAAACCGGAGAACATCCTGGTCGCGCGGAACGGCCGCGTGTTGATCGGCGACTTCGGGCTGGCCGGGTTGGCCGAGGCGGGCGAGACGTCCGGCGAGTCGGCGGCGGCCCCCGCCGAGCTGACTCAGACCGGAGCGGTGCTCGGCACGCCGGCGTACATGGCGCCCGAGCAGCACGACGGCAAGCCGGCCGACATGCTGTCGGACCAGTTCTCGTTCTGCGTATCCCTGTACGAATCGCTGCACGGGCGGCGCCCGTTCCCGGGGCAGACGGCGCGCGAGATCGCGGCCGCGGTCCGGGGCGGGGCGGTCGCGATCGGCGGCGACGGCGTTCCGCGCGCCGTCGATCGGGCGGTCGCGCGCGGCCTGGCGGCCGATCCGGCCCGTCGCTACGGGACGATGGATGCGCTGCTGGCGGCGCTGGCCAGCGCGCGCGATCAGCGCCCCGTCAAGCCGGTGCTGGTCGCGGGAGCGATCGGCGTGGTCCTGGCGGCGTCGTCGACGGCGGCGATCATGGCGCGCCGCCACGCGGTTCCGTCGACGGTCGCGTTCGAACCGCCGCCGATCGTCGTTCGCACCGTGGCGCTGGGGGTGCCGCCCGAGGTCCCGCCCGCATCCGGCGGGAATCTCGCGCCCGGATCCCGGGTCAAGCGCGATTCAAAGAAGGCGGCCGAGGCGAAGGCACACGCGCTGGCCTGGGCGCGCAATCATCCCGGAATGGACCCGCGCCTGTTGCTCGACTTCGCCGATGGGTCGTACACCGATCGCGACGGCCTGACGTGTCTCAAGACGCTGAACCAGATGCCGGTCGACGTCTGGCCGCCCGCGCTCGCCGAGCGCGCGCTGCGCCGGCGCGCCAGCTGCGAGATGCTGCGCGGACGTTGCGTCACGGGGCGGCGGATGCTGGAGCCGCTCGAGAGCCCGAGCGGCGGCCGCGCCGCAGCACTGGCCAACTGCCCGGTCGCTTCGCTGCCGACGCTCGAGGATCGCATCCAGGCGATCGGGGCGCAGGCGGACGACGCGCGCTACGCCGGCAACAAGAAATCGCGGCGCGACGAGCTGAAGCAGTCGCTGCAGCACCAGACCGCGGCGCCCGAGATCCAGGCCTGCTTCCGCCATCGCAGCGCCTCGCGCTCCTGCGGGCGATTGCTGGCGGCGCTGACGCGCGCCTATCAAGTGCTGGCCGAATCGTTCCTGGTCGCGCGCGACTGCGCGGACGGCGCGGCGCTGGACGTCATGCGCAGCCAGGTGAAGTTCCAGTCGTTCGGACCGGACGGCGGCGATCCGGCGCTGCGGTGCCGTGCCGAGCGCGTGTTCCCCATGTACAAGTCGTGCGCCGACGCCGGCGAGGCCGCCGAGCGCCGCTGCCTGGCGCGCGCGCAGGCCGCCAAGCGCGACGGCACCGCCGTGCTGCCGGACGTTGGGCGGTAAAAAGAAGGGCGTCATTCGAGCGCGGTAACCGAGGCAGGTACCATCGTCGTGGGCACGTAACCGGCCTCCGGCTTCACCTCCGAGGCCAGCGGGAACTCGACCGGCTGAAGCTGATTCAGCTCCTCCTCGCACAGATGCGACCACTGATTGAACCAGGACTGCTGGGTGGCGGCGGTCAGGCAGGCGCGGAACCCCTCGACGGCCTTCGCCTCGACCTTCTCGGCCCTGTCTTCCAGCTGCGTGCAATAGAGATCGCGCGGGTGGTTGCCCCATTGATCCGTCTCCGGCAGGTCCTTGGGGATCTCGGCGGTGTAGAGCTGCCCGGCGAAGTCCTGGTGCAGCTGCCCGACACGCGCAGCGGCGGCGATCGTCCACTGTGCCTGGCGCAGCTTGAACACCTCGAGGTACCGGACGCGCGTCTTCTCGAGCTGGCGTGACTTGTCATCGAGGTAGGCGGCGAACCGCTTCTGTGAATCGGCCAGCTTCTTGGCCACCGCCGCGCGCCGCTGCGGATTGTGCACGCGGGCCGGATCGGAGAAGTCGAGGCTCTGGGGAAACTTGATGCGCAGCAGATCCTCGTAGTCTTTTTCGGCGAGGTAGAAGGCCGCGCCGGCCGCCGCGTAGGCGCCCGCCGCCCGGCGCGCCTCGATGCCGCGCCCGGTGATCGGAAACTTGGCCTCGCCCGCCTTCCAGAGATCGATCGCGGCGCGAAAGTGCGCCTCGGCGTCCGACGCCTGCTGCCGGGTCCGGTCGAAGAGGACGATCTTCGGTTTGGTCGCCGGGCCGCACTGGGTCTGCTTGCGCCGGCCCAGCCTCCGGTTGGCGGCATCGATCACCTCGCGGCTCCGCGACGCCGTCATCCGGTCGACGCGTAGGCAGGCGCCGTCGGTGGACGCGCGCGGGCAGGAGGCGGTCCAGGCCAGCTCGCCGAGGCGAAAGTGCGCCTGCACCTGGCGATCGAGGCCGCCCTGCTTGCCCCATTTGTCGAGGTAGGCGCGCAGGTGCGCGCGGAGATCGTCGGTGCGATTCTGCGCCTCGAACACCTCGCCCTTCTGGAAGAAGACGCCCGCGGCGTCCTCGGGATCGCGGCCGCCGTAGAACCCGACGTAGGCGTCCATATCGGCGAGCGCCTCGCGCGGCTGCTGCAGGCCCTCGCGGAACTGCGACGCGTTGCCGAGGGCGGTCTGCGCCTGCGGCTCGCCCGGATAGCGCTTGGCGAAGGCTTCGTAGTGGGTGGCCGCGTAGTCGTAGAAGGCGAGCTGCTGATAGCCGGCCCCGATGCGGTAGAGCGCGCGCGCCGCCAGCGCGTCCTCCGGGTGCGCCTTGATCAGCGCGTCCCACGCCTTGACCGCCTGCCCGACCAGGTGCGCGTTCTGAAAACACTGGCCGGCGTTCCAGAGCCGCTCGGCGTGCTTGCGGTGCGTGGGCAGGGCTTCGGCGGCGGCCAGGAACGATCGGCCGCATTCCTTGGTGTCGCCGCGTTTCTCGTTGTCGTGCCCTTCGCGATCGTAACCGTCGCTGAGCAGCGAGATCATCGCGATCTCGAACTCGTGGTCGCTCATCAGCTCGGGCATCTCGATGAACTTGCGCGTCCAGGCCAGGAGCTCCTTGGTCTTGCACTCCATGTTCAGCGCGTCGAGGAACAGGTTGGCGGAGAAGATCGCCAGCTCGTTCTTCGTGAAACGCTGCACGACCTCGAGGAACAGCGGCTCGGCGCGATCGAAGCGGTTGTGGTCGTAGTTGATGTAGGCCTCGCGGTAGGTCATCGCGGGGATCTCGGGCGCGTCGGGCGCGACCTTCGCGTAGGTGTGGAACGCAGCGATCATCTTCTGCTGGCTGTCCGGGATCGCCTCCGGT
>DATFXS010000529.1:0-4740 GCA_035315605.1 Polyangia bacterium | reverse complement strand
ACAGCACGGCCCGCGGCGCCGCCGCCGCCCGCGCAGCCGGTCGCGCCGTTGCGACCCGCGCGGCCGTCGCCCGAATCGGAGGCCGCCGACACGCAGACGCTCGTCCACCCCTATACGCCACCCGCCGAGGCGGCTTTCCAGCCGACACCTCCCCGCCTCAAGCTCGGCCTGCGGCACTTCAACTTCATCCGCATCGGCGCCTCGCAGACGCCCGAC
The DNA here is from genome assembly GCA_035315605.1 of Polyangia bacterium. Classification (GTDB taxonomy): domain Bacteria; phylum Myxococcota_A; class Polyangia; order Fen-1088; family Fen-1088; genus JADGRB01. The sequence continues at coordinate 4,524 of DATFXS010000529.1, read as the reverse complement.
GGCATCGCCGCCACCGAGACCTTCAACAGCCTCGGCGTCGACGTCTACCCCGTGTCGAACGTGATCCGCATCGGCCTGACGACCGCCTTTGGCTGGCAGTCGGGGACCGGGCTGCTGGACGGCGACTACTTCGCCACGCAGTCGTTCTCGTTCGGTGGCCAGTACCGCGACCTCGGCCACGTCGTCCCGTTCGCGGAGGCGTTCACGGGGGTCGGCTACATGCGGCGCCTGCAGTTCGACCGGACGATCCCGACGGCGTTCTGGCAATTCGGCGCCGACGCGGGCGTCGAGGTCTACGTCGCCCGCACTGGATACCTGAGCCTCGCCCTCGGCTACCTGCGTCCCGTCAACGGCTTTGCCGTGCGGCAGCAGTTCACGAGCGTCTTCGTGGACACCTGGTCGCTGAAGCTCGGCATCGGCATCTAGGGGAACCCCGAGATCCCGAGGTAAACTCGGGCCATGCCGGAGACGGGCGCGAGCTTCGCGGGCCGCAAGAAGTTCGAGGGGCCGGGCGGGACGCCGGGCGGGGCCGGCGAGGTGCTGGTTGGCCTGATCATGATGGCCGTCGGCGTCTACATCGTCTTCGATCACGTCACCGTCCACACGTCGTTCTGGCGCTTCCTGGGCAGTCCCGGCACCAGCTTCGGCCTCACCTTGCTGCCGCTTCTGGGCGGGATCGGCGTGCTGTTCTTCAACGGCCGGTCGATGCTGGGCTGGGTCCTGATGCTCGGGGGAATCGTCCTGATCCTGGCGGGCGTGCTGATGAACCTGGACGTCTACTTCCGCCCCACCAGCCTGTGGGGGACGATCGTGATGTTCGGGCTGATCGTCGCCGGCCTGGGCGTGTTCGCGCGCGGCCTGCGCCCCCATTCGCCTCGTTCGTAGCGCGGCCGCTCTGCTGCTACACTCCGCGCCACCTTTCGACACAGGGAGAGTCCATGCTGCGTTTCGGAGTCGCTTTCGGGTTGGCAGTTGTCATCGGCGGTCCGACCGCCGCGTTCGCGCAGGCGCCGGGCCAGGGGCCGCCGATGCCGATGGCGATCGACCTCGCCAAGGTGCCGGCCGGTAGCTATGCGGACTACAACATGCTGATGGGCCAGCTGCCGCCGATGAAGATGCGCATGGCGCTGGTGACGAAGTCGCCTGCCACGAACGTCATCGAGACCTCCGTCGAGGGCGGGATGATGGCGATGGCGGGCAAGATGGTCATGCACATGGAGCTGGCGCCGGGCGCCGACGCCACCCTGAAGAAGGTCGTCATGCAGCTGGGCAGCGGCGATCCGATGGAGATGCCCATCGAGATGTCGGGCAACAAGCCGTTCACGAAGCCGAATCCGAAGTCGCTGGTCGGGTCGGAGACCATCAAGACCGCCAGCGGGTCGTACAAGACCAAGCACTATCGCGAGAAGACGCCCCAGGGTGACAAGATCGACTTCTGGGTGAGCGAGAGCGTGCCGCCGCTCGGCATCGTCAAGATCGAGGTCGACCAGAAGAACAACCCGCAGATCAAGGGCAAGCTGGTGTTCGAGCTGACCGGGATGGGCAAGGATCAGACGGCGGTCGTGACCAAGCCGGCGAAGCCGTTCGATCAGGCGAAGCTGATGCAACAGATGATGGGCGGCGCCGCCGCGGGTGGCGCGGGCGCGGGCAAGTCGCCGCCGGCCCCGCCGCCGCCTCCTCCTCCGGCGAAGAAGTAGCGCCACCGGCGGGACGGGGCGGGCATGGCGGCCGAGCGTACCGAAGAGCCGACGCCGAAGCGCCTCGAGGACGCGCGCCGCCGCGGAGAGGTGGCCGTCAGTCGCGACGCCACCTCCGCCGCGGCGATGACCGCCGCCATCGTCGCGCTGGTGCTGCAGGGGCCGGTGCTGACCGCCCGCCTGCTCGCCTACTGGAAGGCGGCCTTCGCGGGCGCGCCCGTCGCCGGCGATGCGTCGTCGGCGCTGGTCGCAGGCGTGGGCGTGCTGGCGCGCGCGCTGGCCGTCCCGCTGGCGGCGGCCGCGATGGTGGCCCTCGGCGCGGGCCTGCTCCAGACGCGCGGGCTGCTGGCGCTCGGCGCGCTGCGCCCGGACCTGGCGCGGCTGTCGCCGGCGGCGGGGCTGGGGCGCGTGTTCGGCGGCAAGGCGGCGCTGGAGATCGGCAAGGGGCTGCTCAAGGCGGCGCTGGTCGCGTCGCTCGCCTGGCTGACGGTGCGGCCGGTCCTGGCCGGTCTGGCGGCGCTGGCGGGCGCGTCGATCCCGAGGCTGGCCGGCGCGATGGGGGTGGTGTCGGCGCAGCTGGCCGAGCGGGTCGCTCTGGTCGCGCTGGGGCTCGGGCTGGCGGACTACCTGCTGGTCCGGCGCCGCCATCTGGGGCGGCAGCGGATGACCAAGGAGGAGGTTCGACGCGAGCACAAGGAGTCCGAGGGGGATCCCAGCCACCGCGCCGAGCGCCAGCGGCTGCACCGCGAACTTTTGGAGCAACGAATGGTCGCCGAGGTCCGAAAAGCAGACTTCGTCGTGGTCAACCCGGATCACATCGCCGTCGCGCTGCGCTACGACCGGGACGGGGAGGCGGCGCCGGTGGTCGTCGCGCGCGGGGAGCGCCTGCTGGCCGAACGGATCAAGCAGGTGGCCCGCGAGGCGGGCGTGCCAATCTTCCGCGACGTGACGCTGGCGCGGTCGCTGCGCGACCTGCCCGAGGGGACCGAGATTCCGGCGGCGCTGTACGAGGCGGTGGCGGAGATCCTGAGGGTGGTTTACGGGATGCCGGCCCCGTCCACGCCCACGTCAGCGTCAACGTCAGCGCCTCCGTCACGAAGCAGTGGCATGGGCTGGAGGCGCGCATAAAATGGCGACCTCATGATCAAGAAGGTGCGAAAGGCCGTCCTGCCGGTGGCGGGGCTGGGGACGCGGTTTCTGCCCGCGACGAAGGCGATCCCGAAAGAGATGCTGCCGCTGGTCGACACGCCCAGCATCCAGCTGATCGTCGAGGAGTGCGTGGCGGCCGGGATCGAGGAGATCATCTTCGTCACGGCGCGCGGCAAGTCGGCGATCGAAGATCATTTCGACCGCGCGGGCGAGCTGGAGGCGTTGCTCGAGAAGCGCGGCAAGCAGGACGATCTGGCGCGGGTGCGCCGGCCGACGGAGATGGCGCGCTACGTGTCGGTGCGCCAGGCCGAGGCGCGGGGCCTCGGGCACGCGGTCCTGTGCGCGCGGGACGCGGTCGGCGACGAACCGTTCGCCGTCGTGCTGGGCGACGATCTGCTGGACGCGGCGGTTTCGGGCGTGCGCCAGCTGATCGACGTCTACGACAAGACGGGGACCGGCGTCATCGCGCTCAAGCAGGTGCCGGCCGGGCAAGAACACATGTACGGCATCGTCGACGGCGAGCCGATTGGGCCGCGGCAGATGAAGATCCGCAGGCTGGTCGAGAAGCCGGCGCCCGGCACGGCGCCGTCCCGCATGGCGATCATCGGCCGCTACCTGCTGCCGCCGGAGATCTTTCCGATCCTGGCCGACACCAAGCCGGGGAAGGGCGGCGAGATCCAGCTGACCGACGGCCTGGCGACGCTGTGCGACCGGCACGGGCTGGCGGGCCTCGAGGTCGAGGGGCGCCGGGACGACGTCGGCGATCGCGCCGGGTACGTCGTCGCCATGGCGTACTACGCGCTCAAGCGGGCGGACATCGCCGACGACGTGCGGGCGGGGCTGACCCGCCTCCTGGCGGAGACCGTCGCAAAGAAGTGATCTGACGTTGGAGGAAGCGGAAGCGGGCGGCAACTTCCTCGAGGTCGCGGTCGCGCTGCCGGTGACGGGCACGTTCACCTATCGCGATCCGCGCCCGGGGACGACGGCGCCCATCGGCGCGCAGGTGGTGGTGCCGTTCGGCGCCCGCACGGTGACCGGTTTCGTCGTGGCGCGCGCGGCGCCCGTGGCGGCCGGCGAAGCCGTGGCCCGCGACATCGAGGAGGTCGTCTCGGGCGAGCCGGCCTTCGACGAGGCGATGATCGGCTTCGGGCGCTGGGTGGCCGACTACTACCAGGCGCCGCTGGGCGAGGTGCTGCGCGCGGCGCTGCCCCAGGGCGAGCAGGCGAGCGCCACGCGCGCCGCGCGGCTGACCGCGCTCGGCACGCAGACCTTGCAGCGACAACCCGCGCTGATCGCCGGCGAAGCGAAGGCCGATCCCGTCCTGACCGCGCTGGCGGCGGCGGGCGGCGAGCTGCCGCTGCGCCGCCTGGTCCGCGCGGTGGAGGGCGCGGCCCGCCAGCTGCCGCGGCTGGTGGCCGCCGGGCTGGTCGAGGTGGGCGACGAGGTCCAGGACCGGCGGCCGCCCCCGACCGTCGCGTACGCGCGCGCGATCGGCGCGGCGGCGACGGCGCTGCCGCGGCGGGCGTTCGCGAAACGCGCGCTCGCGGACAAATTGGCGGCGGCCGGCGACGGGCTGCCGTTATCGTCGCTGTCGGCCCCCGAGCGCGGCGCGCTGCGGGCGCTGGTCATGGCCGGACTGGCGCGCGTCGAACACCGGCCGGTCATTCGTTCGACGGAG
>DATFXS010000528.1:0-2154 GCA_035315605.1 Polyangia bacterium | reverse complement strand
TCGACCCCGCCCACAACGTGCGCGTCGGCGCCGCGCTGCTCGCGATGTGGGAAGCGGAGCACGCGACGATCGATCGCGCGGTCGGCAGCACGCCGCACCGCACGGCGGTCGCGCACTTCTTCTGGGGCGACAAGGTGTGGGGCGCGACGCCGGAGGATCGCACGCTGACCGCCCGCCGCCGCCTGCTGGACGCCTACGAGAGCGCGCCGGTCGCGTTCCGCCCGTCGTCGCTGGAGCTGGCGATCACCTGCCCGCTCGAGGGCGCGCCGCGCCTCGGCACCAGCGGCCTGGGCGTCGACCGCGAGGGCGGCGAGCGCTCGCACCGCGGCGTCGACATCGACGCGACCATCGGCGAGCCGGTCCGGGCGGTGGCCGATGGCGTCGTGCAGTTCGCCGGGGTGGACCTGCAGGGCGACCACCCGGCCCTCGGCCTCCTGCCGCGGCAGCTCAAACGATGGCGGCGCAAGGCCAGCGTCATGGGCCCGGGCGGATTCTTCGTCCGCGTCATGCACGAAGGCGGCGTGCGCAGCGGTTACTTTCACCTGAACTCATTCCGCGTCGAGGCGGGCCAGATCGTGCACGCGGGCGACATCATCGGCACGGTCGGCCGGACCGGCGTCAAGGTCTCGGGCAGCCACCTCCACTTCGAGGTTCACAAGGACGGCGACCTCAAGGATCCCGCGCGCTTTCTGGCCGCCTGGGTGCTTCCCCCCGACGGGACCATCACCTTCGCGATCGCGAAGGCGGAGAAGCGGCAGCGTCTGGCGCGTGCGGCGCGGGCGCGCCGGCAGGCCCACGTCGCCGCGATCCAGCACAGTCTGGGTTAGCGCAATCTGAGGTAAAACCGTGGCGTGGGCCGCCGACCGGTTGCCGCGCTTGCGCGCCTCATGCTGTTGCCGCTCGCCGCGTCCGCGTGCGGGACGACGGCCAGCGTCGAAACCCGGAGCGGCAGCACCTACGAGGCGCACATTCTGGGCGGTTCGCCCGGCAGCGTCTATCTCGGCAACAAAGAGAACGGACGGTTCACGCTCCCGCGGGACGAGATCGCCGACGTCGACTATCCCGGCAACCTGCACATCCTCGGCGGGCTCGCGTTGGCCGGGTTCGGCGGCTGGCGGCTGCGGGTCGGCGACACGAGCTGCGCGACGTTCGGGAACGTCGGCAACTGCGTGCTGAACGTCGCGCCGACGATCGTCGGGATTCTTCTGGCAGGGTGGGGTGGATTCGTCTGGGGGCGGTCGCGCCACGCCTTCCGCGACCAGTCGAAGCTGGAGCCGGATCCGGTGACGAGGCCGGGGACACCCCGCGACCCGGCGCATCCGCCCGGCTGGCGCAAGCCGGATCCATTCGCCGATCCACATCCGTGACGCGACTGCCGCGACGCGGCCGAATCGTCGCGGCGGCCTCAAGTCGTGAGGGTCTTCCGCCGACATCGCCCCCCATAATGACCGAGGGAATGTTGACGAGCGGGCGGCGCCTCGAAGCGGTGAGAGAGATCCTGCGGGCGCTCGAGACGGCCACGGCGGCCGGGCAGCAGCACCTGATGCTGAAGGTCCTCGGATTGCTGCACGGCGGGACGCCGGTTTTCGACCAGTGGATCGGCGATCGGCAGTGGCAGACGATCGCGAGCGGTCTCGAGGCGATGGCGCGGGAAGCGAAACGGCTGGCGCCCGACGCCGATGCATTTCGGCGCCAGGCGACCCGGGTCACGGACGCGCTCGCCAACTCGTAACGGCTACCGGTCGCCGCCACGCAGCGGCGCCAGCAAGAGGCCGACGAAGCTGTCGGGGAGCCGGCGCGCAAGGCCGAAACGGTGCGCGGCGTCGTCGCTGAAGCTGCCGAACACGACGTCGATGAACGGGAACAGCGCCGCGAAGTTCGCAACCGCGCCGTCGCGCGCGTGGTGCCGGTGGTGGAAGCGCGGCGACGCGACGACGAAGCGTAGCGGTCCCAGCGGAACGCGCAGGTTCGAGTGGACGAAGACCGTCGCCAGCTTGAGCAGCACCAGCACCGTCGCGTGCGCGCCCAGCGGCACGCCCAGCAGCACCAGCGGCGCGTTCTGCGCCAGCGTCAGCAGCAAGATCTCCAGCGGGTGCTGACGGAAGGATGCCAGCCAGTCCATCGTCTCGGACGAATGGTGGACCTCGTGCAGGC
>DATFXS010000527.1:0-2963 GCA_035315605.1 Polyangia bacterium | reverse complement strand
TCGGTCGCCAACGTCAACATGCCGTACGCGCGGCGCTGGGCCTGGGTCCCCATGAACGCCAACGACAGCGCGATGCGGCCGTCGACGCAGTACCTGACATTCAACACGCCGGTCGAGGCCAAGGCGGACAATCAGTGTGGGCGCACCGTGTTCACGGACGTGCACGTCTCGCTGGGCGGCGGCGACAGCTCGCACCCGGACGTCCCTTTCCCGATGGGCTGCGTGGCGCCGATTCCGGCGCTGACCGCGCAGGAGAAGACGCTGGAGTTCATGTTCTTCGATCTGTCGTCGTGCGTGCAGATCGAAACCGGCACGCCGATGCCGCCGAACATTCCGAAGCCCGGCACGGCGCCGACGCCGCCGCCCGTCTCGACGCCGGCGCCGCCCGCGCCGCCGCCACCGCCGCCACCGCCGCCTCCGCCAAATCCCGGATAAGACACGGGTAAGCCGCTGCAGTCAGTGATAGGCTGCTGCCGGATCAGATGATCGAATTCGGCGGTGGCTCAGCCTTCACCACGGCTCGGCTGCAGAAGAAGCTGACGGCCGTCCGGCGCGCGAATCCGGGCATTCGCGCGCTGAACGCATCGTTCGATCACTTCATCGACATCGACGGCAAGCCGACCGCGGACGAGGTCAAGGTGCTGGAGCGGCTGCTGCGCTACGGGCCGCGGCCGACGTCGGACAGCGCGGGCCGGGCCACGGTCGCTTTCGGCCGGCGGCTGCTGGTCGTGCCGCGCCTGGGGACGGTGTCGCCGTGGTCGTCGAAGGCGACCGACATCGCCCACAGCTGCGGCCTCGCGCGCGTCAAGCGCATCGAGCGCGCCGTCCTTTATGTCGTCGTCGGCGAGGTGACGGACGAGGCGGCCCTGCGGCGCGCGATCCACGATCGCATGACCGAGTCGGTCCTGGAACGGACCGCCGACGCGGCCCGCCTGTTCGAGCACGCGGCGCCGCGGCCGCTGACGCGGGTGGCGCTGGGGTCGGGCGGGCGCGCCGTCCTCGAGCGCGCCAACGAGACGCTGGGGCTGGCGCTGTCGCCCGACGAGATCGGTTATCTCGTCGACGCCTACCGCGGGCTCGGGCGCGATCCGACCGACGTCGAATTGATGATGTTCGCGCAGGCGAACAGCGAGCACTGCCGGCACAAAATCTTCAACGCCCAGCTGATCGTCGACGGCCAGCCGCAGCCGCAGTCGCTGTTCCAGATGATCCAGCGCAGCACCGAGGCGAGCCCGGGCGGCGTGCTGTCGGCGTACCGCGACAACGCGGCGGTCATCGAGGGACCCGTCGCCGGCCGCTTCTTCCCGGATCCGGCCACGGGCGTCTACGGCGCGCATCCCGAGGCGATGCACATCGTGATGAAGGTCGAGACCCACAATCACCCGACGGCGATCTCGCCGTTTCCGGGCGCGGCCACCGGGTCAGGCGGCGAGATCCGCGACGAGGGCGCGACGGGGCGGGGCGCGCGACCCAAGGCGGGGCTGACCGGGTTTTCGGTGTCGAACCTGCGCCTGCCCGGGGCGGCGCGTCCGTGGGAGAAGGACCACGGCAAGCCGGAGCGCATCGCCAGCGCGCTGGAGATCATGATCGAGGCGCCGCTGGGCGGCGCGGCGTTCAACAACGAGTTCGGGCGGCCGAACCTCGCCGGTTACTTCCGCACCTTCGAGATGGAGGTCGACGCGGGGGCGGGGCAGGGCCGCCGCGTCTACGGCTATCACAAGCCGATCATGGTGGCGGGTGGGCTGGGCAACGTCCGCCCCGCGGACGTCGCGAAGGCGGACATTCCCGCGGGCGCGGCGCTCATCGTGCTGGGCGGGCCGGCGATGCTAATCGGCCTGGGCGGCGGGGCGGCGTCATCGCTCACCTCCGGATCGTCGCAGGAAGATCTCGATTTCGCGTCCGTCCAGCGCGACAACGCCGAGATGCAGCGGCGCTGCCAGGAGGTGATCGACCGGTGCGTCGCGCTCGGCGACGGCAATCCGATCCTGTCGATTCACGACGTCGGCGCGGGCGGCATCTCGAACGCGCTGCCCGAGCTGGTGCACGGCAGCGCGCGCGGCGCGCGCGTGGCCCTGCGTGATCTGCCCAGCGACGAGCCGGCGTTGTCGCCGCTCGAGCTCTGGTGCAACGAGGCGCAGGAGCGCTACGTGTTGGCGATCGCGCCCGATCGGCTGGACACCTTCGCGGCGCTGGCGGCGCGCGAGCGCTGTCCGTACGCGGTCGTCGGCCGCGCCACCGACGACGACCAGCTGCTGGTCGAGGACAGCCTGCTCGGCGATCGGCCCATCGATCTGCCGATCGGGGTGCTGCTGGGCAAGCCGCCGCGCATGACGCGCGAGGCGGCGCGGGTGGCGACGCCGGGCGCGCCGTTCGCGACAGCGTCGATCCACCTCGCCGAGGCGGTGCGCCGCGTGCTGCGCCTGCCGGCGGTGGCGGACAAGACCTTCCTGATCACGATCGGCGATCGCAGCGTCGGCGGGCAGAGCGTCCGCGATCAGATGGTAGGGCCGTGGCAGGTGCCGGTCGCCGACGCGGCCGTGACCGCGACCAGCTTCGACGCCACGACCGGCGAGGCGATGGCGATGGGCGAGCGCGCGCCGGTCGCGCTGCTCGACGCGGCGGCGTCGGCACGGCTGGCGATCGCGGAGGCGATCACGAACATCGCCTCCGCGCCGATCGCGCGGCTCGGCGACGTCAAGCTGTCGGCGAACTGGATGGCCGCGGCGGGCCGGCCCGGCGAGGACGCGCACCTCTACGACGCGGTCCGCGCCGCGGGCGTCGAGCTGGCGCCGGCGCTGGGCGTCGCCATCCCCGTCGGCAAGGACTCGATGTCGATGCACACCGCCTGGACCGAGCGGGGCGAGAGCCGCAGCGTCACCGCGCCGCTGTCGCTGATCGTCACCGCGGTGGCGCCGGCGACCGACGTGCGGCGCGCGCTGACACCGGAGCTGTGGGCCGACGGC
>DATFXS010000526.1:0-5050 GCA_035315605.1 Polyangia bacterium | reverse complement strand
CGCCGGCGCCCGCCGTGCCGCCACCGGCGCCGCCCGAGCCGCCGGCTGTTCCGGCAGTGCCGCCGCCAGCGCCGCCCGCGCTGCCGGCCGTGCCGCCGCTAGCGCCCGTACCTGCGCTGCCGCCCGTCCCACCGCCGCCACCGCCTCCGCGTCCGGCGCTGCCGCCGTTGCCACCACCGCCGGCGCCGCCCGAGCCACCGCTGGTGCCGCCCTTGCCGCCGGCGCCGCCCGAGCCGCCGCGTCCCGCGTTGCCGCCCGCGCCCACCGCGCCGCCGCTACCGCCCGAACCGCCGCGCGCCGCCGCGCCGCCGCTGCCACCCGAGCCGCCGCGTCCGCCGGCGCCCGCCAACCCGCCGCCCGCGCCGCCCTTGCCGGTGTTGGCCTTCCCGTTGTCGCCGCAGGCAAGCGGCATCAGGAGCAACCACGATACAGACAGGACCCCAAGTCCTGGAACCCTGGATTTGGCTCCGGTCCTCCGCGTCGCCCCGGCTTTCGCCATTCGTTAATCATCCTAACCTGTTTTCCGGCCGTTGTCTGGCCGACCGATGTTTACGGATTGCCCTGTGTTACAAGCCTCCGGGTGGTCCCGTTCTGGCGGCGCCGCGCTTTCTGGATCGGGGCGGCGATCTTCGCCGCCGCGGCCGCCTTGCGCCTGGCGCTCGTGCAGACGGCGCGGTTCACGGGCGACGAAGCGCGCGACTACGCGATCGCGATGGACATCGCGCACGGCGTCCGGTTTCCGGTGCTGGGGCCGGTGATCACGAGCGGCATCGCCCAGCTTCCCGGACCGTTTTCGTACTGGCTGGCTGCCTTCCCGCAACTTTTCACGCGCGCGCCCGAGGCGGGGAACGTGTTCTTCGAGCTGATGGGCGCGGCGTCGGTCTGGATGTTCTGGTACGCGCTGCGCTGCCAGTTCGGCGGTGCGGCGGCCGCGTTCGCCGCGGCGTTGATGGCGTGCTCGCCATGGAGCGCGCTGTTCGGCGACCGGGTCTGGAACCCGAACGCGTTTCTGGTGTTCGAAATTCTCGCGTTGCTCGCGGTCGTGAAGCTGAGGGAGCGGCCGGATTCCGCCTGGGCGGCGGTGCTGCCCGTCGCCTGCCTGATCCTGCCGCAGCTGCACATGTCGGCGCCGGTGGTCTGGCTGGCGCTGGTGCCGCTGGCGTGGGGCAGCGCGCGACGCTGGAATCGCCGCTATCTCCTCCTCGGTTGCGCGCTGGCCGTGCTGCTGTACATCCCACTCGCCGTGCACGAAGCGCGCACGGGCTTCGCGAACACGCACGCGTTTTTCGCCGAGACGCTGGGCGGGCACAAGAAGACGGCGGGCGCGAACCTGTCGTTTCTGCTGAGCCCGATCTACATGCTCCGCTTTCTGACGCTGGACGTGACGTATCACGAGCTGACCGGTTACTGGGGCGGTCTGAACGAGACCGCTGCGTGGCACGCGCTCTGGTACGGCAGCGCCGCGCGTCCGTTTCATCCGCTGCGCCTGATCGCCTTGATCGCCTCCGGCGCGCTGGTCGTGCTGTCGGCCGTCCTCGCGATCCGCGCCGCTGTCACCCGACCGCAGCCAGCCGATGCGCCCGACGAGGCGGACGCCGAGCCGTCGCTGCGCCCGTTCGCGATCGCGGCGGCCGTCGCCGTCGTCGCGGACATCGGCTTGCTCGCCGTGACCAGCAAGCTGGTGTTCGCCCACTACGTGACGCCGACGCTGCCGTTCGTCTTCCTTCTGTTCGCGGCGGGCGCCCGCGCCGGCCTGCGAAATCGCCCCCTGCGCGTCACGCTGCTGACGCTCGCGGCGATCGTCGGCCTGGGCGGCATCGAGGCGACGCTGTCGATCTCGCGCCGGATCGACGGGCGCAACGGCCTCGGCGTCCATCGCGCCGTCGCGGGCCGGGTGATCGACGATTGCGCCGCCGCGGGCCGCCCGCTGGCCGCCTGTCCGGCGCGGCTCGATTTCGGCTTCGTCGGAATGACCTACACGTACGGCATCTTCACGCGCGTGGCGCTGGCGGCGCCGGTCCGCTGGGAGGCATCCCCGAGCGGCCTCGCCTACCGGCTGCAGCGCCGCGAGGATCCGCCGCCGCCGCGGGGTCCATTCCCGATCACAACCATCGGCCCCGTCAACCTCTTCCGTCTCCGCTGATCGCAATCAACTTGGCGAGCTACCGGGGGTCGCATTACCCTGGAGGGATCGCATGAGCGCGCCGACGCGGCCCAAGATACGCGGCGACCGACCCCGCGTCGCCCTCGTCCTGTCGGGCGGCGGCGCGCGCGGCGCGTACGAGGCGGGCGTGATGCGCTACATCCGCGAGGACCTGGCCGGCGATCTGGGCGGTCAGGTGCAGTTCGACATCATGTGCGGCACGTCGGTGGGGGCGATCCACTCGTGCTTTTACGCAGCGACGGCTGACATTCCCGACAAGCAGGGCCGCATGCTGGTCGAACGGTGGGAGAACTTCGTCCTCGAGGAAACGGTGTCGTTCGGGGTCAAGGAGTTCATGCGGGCGCCCGCGACTCTGCTCGGCGGCGGCCACATCGAGGACGTCGAAGGCGGGCGCCGTCTGGGCGGCGTCGTCGACACGCAGCAGCTGGAACGGATTGTGCGCCGTCTGATCCCATGGAACCGGATCGGCAACAACCTGCGCGAAGGGTACCTGGAATCGCTGTCCGTCACTGCGACCGACATCGGCTCGGGCAAGACGGTCGTTTTCGTCCAGAACGCGAACGGCGAGGTCCCCGTCTGGAGCCAGGACCCGTTCGTGCGGGCGCAGTCGGTCAAGATGGGGGCGGAGCACGCGCTGGCGTCGGCCGCGCTGCCGATCCTGTTTCCCGCCATCAGCGTGGGCGAGCGATTCTTCTGCGACGGCGGCCTGCGCCAGAACACGCCGCTGTCTCCCGCGCTGCGCCTGGGCGCTGACAAGGTGCTGGTGATCGGCCTGCGCCACAAGCCGCCCGCGAACAATGGCACCGTCCCGGAAGAGTCGATGCCGTTCCCGGGCGCGGCGTTCCTGGTCGGGAAGATCCTGGACGCCTTCCTGCTGGATCACATCGACTACGACCTCGATCGGCTGCGGCGCTTCAACGCGCTGATCGAGGCGGTGCGCGCGACCGGCAGCCCCGACCACGCCAGCCGCTTCGACCAAGTCGTCACCGCGATGCGGGGCGCCCCTTACCGGATCGTCGGCGAATACATGATCCGCCCGTCCGAGGACCTGGGCGAGATCGCCGGCCACATCGCGCGCACCGGCCGCTTCAAGGGATCGGGCGGCGGCGCCGGCATCCAGCTTCTGCGCCGCCTGGCCACCGCGCGCGGCGCCAACGAGGCCGACCTCCTGTCGTACATCTTGTTCGACGGCCTTTATGCGGCGGAGGTCGCGCGCCTCGGCTACGAGGACGCGCGCAACCACCACGACGAGCTGGCGAAGTTCCTCGGCGACGCGGTCGTCAGGGAGTAGCGGCCCCTCTCCCTAACCCTCTCCCCGCTTCGCGGGGCGAGGGGACAAGATCACTTCACGAGGCGCAGCTGCGGGCGGCGGCGGCGGCGGGCCAGCGGCGCGTCGACGAAATCGGCCGCCGCATCAGCCGGCACGGACCGGAGCAGGCTCTGGCGCGCGGCCGGCATCGCGATCTCTTCCGGGATATCAAGGTCCGCGTCGTCCATTTGCAGGTCCGGCGGCGCGGCGTCGCTGGTCGCCCGCGCGGCGATCACGGTGACGTCCGGCGGCACGTCCTCGGAATACAAGACGCCCCTGCCGTCGTCGCAGACGACGACGTAGACCGCGGACCACGGGACCACGGTCCGGTGCGCCGCGCGCGAGAAAGACAGGGTGGCGCGCACGCCGTAATCGTCGACCTCCAGGTCAGGAATCGGAATCGGCAGGTCGTGGCCGTACTGCAGCACCAGGTGCGGCTCGCCGCGCAGCGCCGGCGGCACCACGACGCCGGGGCGACGGGCGTCCAGATGTAACGACGTCCAGGCCTCCCGCAGGAGCGCCAGGAAGGCCTGTTGCTTCGATGGTCGTTCGGAGGAGCTCATGCGCCGCGCAGTGGGCCGAGACCCGCTAGAGTCTTACTGGGAAGTTGTCAGGATGCAACGGCCACCTTCATGACGCCATACACCCGACGACAGGCGCGAAGTTTTTTCTTGCATCCGCTTCGCTCGTCTGTTTTTTGCGATACGCTTCCGGGGTGATGAACCGCCTGACGCCCGCACCGCCCGTCGGTGCGCCGCCGCGATTCCCGTCAGGATGGCGAGCCCGACTGGGACGCGATCCTGTGCCGATTCTGCTGCGCGAAGGCGGCCCCGCGCTGGTCGCGCGCGTGCGCCGCGATTTGATCGACGACGAGGAAGCGCCCGGCCCCGCCGAGGTCGTCACCTATCCGGAGGTCAAGGCGTTCCTCAAGAAGCAGGAAAAGAACGGCGCCTTTCCCGCCAAGCCGCCCGAGAAGACGCTGGGCGGCCCGAAATTCGCGCGCGCGGTCGGGACGCTGCGGGTGCTGGAGAAGCTGGCGGAGTACGGCCTCGGCAAGGCGCATCCGGCGGTGGCGCGTGCGGCAGAGCTTCTGTTTTCGTCGCAGGCGAACGACGGTGGCATCGCGGATCTCGCGCTCGGGGAGACTCCCGAATCGCGCTCGCGCGCGGTCGCCGTTCATTTTCAGGGCTGGGCGCTGTCGACGTTGTGCCGCGCCGGCTACGACACCGACGCGCGCGTCGACCGCGGGTTTCGCTTTCTGCTCGCCAACCGGCAGGCCGACGGAGGTTGGGCGTGGCGGGGCGTCCGGACGGACTCGGCGGCGCGTCCCTCCAGCCACCTCGTCACGGGCATGGCGCTGCGGGCGTTCGCGGCGTCGCCGACGCGCAAGACCTCGCGCGAGGCGCGCCGGGCCGCCGAGCTGCTCGCGACCCGCTTCCTCCAGCCCGATCGCTATCCGGATCGCAAGGCAGCCGCCTTCTGGGAGCAGTTCTCGGAGCCGCGCTTCTACACGGACGTGCTCGACGCGCTCGACTGCGTCACGGCGGTTGGCCTCGGCAAGGAGAACTCGGGCGTGC
>DATFXS010000525.1:0-8576 GCA_035315605.1 Polyangia bacterium | reverse complement strand
GCTGGAGTCGAGCCGCTTCGTCCTGTTTCGCGGCCCGCAGGGGACGCCCGGTTTTCTGCGGGCCGGCCTCGGGCTCTGGCTGTCGGCGAGCGGCACCATCAAGGACAAGGTGCCCGAACAGTACCGGTCGGACGGCCTCAGCGTGACGGGCGTGACCGCGGACGTGGGGCTGGTCTGGCGATGGTACGGGCTGTTCCTCGACGCGTCGTACGGTAGCGGATCGTTCCACCGCGATTCATTCAACACGCACTTTGCGCTGCCGGACCCGGCGCACGTCACCTGGGAGAGGGTGCTGGTCCGGACCGGCCCGCGGATCCCGTTCAATCGGGCCGCGTTCGGGTTCGGACCGCTGATCGGCGTCGAGGAGGTCGACCTCGATCAGGTCCGCACCGGCAAACCGCAGGGCATGATCGGCGCGTACGCCGAGGCCGACGTGCAACCGCTCTGCGACTTCGGCCTGTTCGCGACTGCGAGCCTCGAAAAGTCGTTCAACAACGATGGACCGTCGGGGGGACTGCAGTTCGGCGTCTTCTACGAACCGAACGCGCGCTGCCGCCGGGAACGAGACACCGCGTTTGGCCTGCGCCAGCAGCGCTGACCGGGCTAGTATCTTCGACCAGGAGGAGGATGAAGATGTCGCGACCATCATTCACGGCAAAGGCGGGCTGCTGCATCGCGATCGTGACGGTGTGGGCAGTCGGCGCGAGCGCCGAGATGCCGGTGCCGAAGCAGACCGCGGCGCCCGGACCGGCGGCGAAGCTGACGAGCGACTCCGCGAGCGCCGAAATGTCGGGGGATCATGGGAAGGCGCTCGCCCTCGCGGAGGAGGCGATCAAGACTGACCCGAAGGACCCTTGGGCTTACTACGACAGGGCCGACGCGATGGCGCGCGCGGGCCGGATCGACGATGGCGTCGCGGCGTTCCGCGAAGCGGAGCGAAGGTGGCCGATCGAGGACACGTGGGGCAAGTCGGTCGCGATCTGGGGCCAGGCTGACGTGCTCAACAAGGCCGGCCGCTGCGGCGACGCCGCCCCGATCTACGAGCGCTACGCCGCGTTCGTCGAGAAGGCCGACGCGGACGCGGCGGCGATGGCGCGGACCTACGCCAAGCACTGCGCGGCCAAGCCGGTGCTGGCCCCGGCCCCGGCCCCGGCTCCGAAATGACGCCTCAGACGCCCGCGTACCACTCGTAGCCCTGGTCGCTCCAGAAGCCGCCGTTGCGCTCGGGCAGAAACAGGACGCGGGTCAGGTACTTCGTGTTCTTGTAGCCGAGCTTGACCGGAGAGTAGACGCGCGCGGGCGCGCCGTAAGCCGGATCGAGGAGCTGGCCGTCCTGGCCGTAGACGATCAGCGTCTGCGGGTGCAGCGCGCTGTCGATGTCCCAGCTCTCGTGATAGTCCTCGTCGAACGACTGGAAGTCGACGTAGCGGGCGTCCGGGCCGATCTCGGCGAGGCGGGCGAGCTCGCTCAGGCGCACGCCGGTCCGGACGGCGACGGCCGACCAGCCCTCGACGCAGAAGTGCTCGAGCCGAAGCTCGGTGCGCGGCAGCGCTTTCAGCTGGTCGAGGGTCAGGCGCAGCGGCCGCCGGACCGTCCCGCCCACCTCGAGGCGCCAGACGCCGCGCGCCGCCTCGTCCCAAACCGGAACCCGGTTGGAGATGAAGTATGCGGGGAATTGCTCGCCCGCGGCGGTCGCGCGGGCGGGCGCGACGTTCATCGCCTTGTGGCGGAAGAGCCTGCGCTCCAGCCGCTCGTTCCAGCGCTCGGCGGCGCGCAGCACGCCCGCGGCGCTCTTCGGGCCCTTCGAGTCGCAGCCGGCGAGCGCCATCAGGCCGCCCGCCCCGGCGGCCAGGCCCGCCGCGATGAACACGCGCCGGTCGACGCCGAGGATCTCGGCGGCGTGCCGGCGCGGAAGCCAGATTCGGCTCACGGCTTTTCCTCCCGCGGCCCGCGCAGGTTGACGAACGGGCGCGCGTTCCGGGCTTCGGGCGATCGCGCCGGGTTGTATCGCCCCGTCACGATCGCGCGCAGCGCGTAGGGATCGACGGCGAACACCATGAACACGTGCCCGACGGACAGCGCGACCAGCGCCAGCATCGCCAGGAAGTGCCAGTAGCGCGCCCAGACGAAACCGCCCATCAGCCAGGCGAGCGGCGCCAGCTGCACCGGCTTCCAGATCGCCAGGCCCGAGACGACCGCGACGGCCGCGACGATCGGCATCGAGAAGTAGACCAGCCGCTGGATGACGTTGTGCTTGCCCTGGCGCGGATGGTCCCGGCGGAGCGCGAGATAGAACTTCGTCATCTGCCAGGCGTCCGGCAAAAGCCCGCGGCGCGGGACCAGATCGCGCCACTCGCCGTGTAGATAGATGAAGCCGAGGTAGACGAGCCCGTTGACGACCAGCACCCACATCATCGCGAAGTGCCAGTTGCGCGCGCCCGCCAGCCAGCCGCCGAACGTCAGCCAGGACGGAATCCGATCTCCCTCGAACGGGTAGCAGCAGAACGTCTCGCCCTTGCGCGCGAACGCCGGGTACGCGTTGAAGATGCGCAGCCCGCTGCCGATCATGATCGTCAGCGCGACCGCGTTCACCCAGTGGGTGATCCGCACGATCAGATGGTGGCGCCGGACGGCGTCGTTCACTCGCAAATCATATTCATTCTCCGGGACGACGGCAGAGGTCTCGCCTCGATCGCCCGATCGGCGCGCCGGCGCAGGGCGACGAACACCATAATTGCGGCAGCGACCGAAACGGCCGCGCACAGCACCAGCGTCGCCTGCATGGTGTGCGTGAAGGCCGCCCGGGCCGCATCGAGCAGCAGCATGCGCGCGCCGTCCGACGACAGCTGGGCCGCCGCGCCCACCGCGCCGCCGAGCGTGTCCATCGCGGCCCGCCGGATGTCCCACGAAACGCCCGTCAGTGCGGCGTCGCCGAGGTGCGCGCGATAGATCGCGGTCCCGATGCTCCCCAGGACCGCGATGCCGAGCGCGCCGCCCAGCTCCGAGCTGGTCTCCGAGATCCCCGAGGCGGCCCCCGCGCGCCGGGCTGGCGCCGCCGCGACGATCATGTCGATGCCGAGCGTGAACACGGGCGACATCCCGAGCGAATACACGGTCGACCCGATGATGATGGCCCCGACGCCGAGCCCGGCCACGAGCGAGACCGTCAAGAAGCCGATCGCCGCGATCAGAAGACCGCCGGCCATCACGAACGCAGGCTGGACGCGGCGTGCGAGCGCGGGCGCGAGGAATGAGCCAACGACGTAGCTCGCCGACCAGGGGAGCATCCACAAACCCGCCGCCAGCGGAGACAGGCCCGCCACGAGCTGCAGGTACTGCGCGACCACGAAGTACGAACCGAACGTCACCAGCGTCGCGAGCATGTACGTCGCCAGCGCGGCGGAGAAGACGCGCGATCGCAGGAGGTCGAGATCGATCAAGGGATCGGCCAACCGTCGCTGGCGGCGCACGAACGCGGCGCCCAGGATGGCGCCCGAGGCGACGCAGAGAGACGGCCACCAGCCGAAACCGCCCTGCGCGAACATTTTCAGTCCGTAGATGACCGACAGCACGGCGACGATCGACAACGCGGCGCTCCCGACGTCCAGCCGCTTCGCCGACGGATCGCGATACTCCGGCAGCAGGAACGGCCCGGCCGCGAGCAGCAGCACCATCACCGGAACCGCCAGCAGGAAGACGGCGCCCCAGTGGAAGTACCGGAGCATCACGCCCCCCAGCAGCGGACCGATCGCGCCGCCGATCGAGTAGCTGGCGGTCCAGAAGCCGATCGCCAGCGTGCGCTGGCGCGGTTGCAGAAACATGTTCCGGATGAGCGACAGCGTGGACGGCGCGAGCGTCGCGCCCGCCACGCCCAGCAGCGCCCGCGCCACGATCAGCGTCTCGGCGCTGCGCGACAGCGCCGCCACGACGGACGCGACACCGAACGCGGCGCCGCCGATCAGCAGGAGGCGTCGCCGCCCGATCCGATCGCCGAGGTTCCCCATCGTGATCAGCAGCCCGGCCACGAAGAACCCGTAGATGTCGACGATCCAGAGCTGCTTCGCGCTCGACGGCGCGAGCTCCGCGCTGATCCGCGGCAGCGCCAGCTCGAGGACGGTCAGATCCATCGCGTAGACCAGGCACGGCAGCGCGATCACCGCGAGCCCCAGCCATTCGCGGCGCGTGGCCTTCGGCGGTTCGGCAGCGGCGATCCTCATGCCGGTTGGTGCGCCGAGTACCGCGGATGTTACAGGCCGACGCTAGGACTTTCGCCGGTCGTGCCAGTTGCGGAACATCTCGCCCAGCTTCCGGGCGACGTCGCCATCGGTCGGCTCGGCGGTCGATCCCACCTCCGCCGCGAGCGAAAGCGTGGTCCTGACCTGGGCCAGGTATGCGGTGCAGGGCGGGCAGCTGGAGAGATGCTGGTCGAAGCGCGCCCGATCCGCGGCCGCCAGCGTGCCGCCCAGATATTCGGTCACCAGCTCGACGACCTCGCGACAGACCAGCTCGACCAGGTTGGATTCCATCAGGTCCTCTCCGCCTCTGTGAGGTGCTGCTCCAGTCGAGCGCGGACCCTCGAGCGTGCCCGATGCAGCAGCACCCGCTGATGCGTGCCGGTCACGCCCAGAATGTTACAGGCCTCCTCGCCGGTCAGGCCCTCGACGTCGCACAGCACCATGATCTGTTGCTGGAGCACGGGTAACGCCCCGATCGCCGCCTCGAGCGCGACGCGCAGCTCCTGGCGCTCGACCACCTGGTCCGGTCCCGGGAACGCCGCCGGCATGCCCGACCAGTGCCCGGCCCACTGATCGCCCTCGGGGAAGAAGCGGTCCGGCTCGACGGACGGGCGGCGGTCCGCGGTCTCGTCGACCGCCAGCGCCGACATCGGGACCTCGCGGCGTTCAGCGCGCGCGTGGGCCCGCGCGACGTTGACGACGATGCCGTACAGCCAGGTGCGCAGCGACGAGCGTGCCTCGAACCGGTCGATCGACTCCAGCGCGGCCAGCCACGAGGCCTGCACGACCTCTGCCGCCGCCGCCGCGTCGCGCACCCAGACCCGCGCGATACGCTGGAAGCTCGCCTGGTGCTGCTTCACCAGCGCGGTGAACGCCGCGCCGTCGCCCCGGCGCAGGGCGGCGACCGTCGCGGCTTCGGCGGCACGGGCGTCGTCCATGCGGGGATTGTTGATCAGGCGCGGGCGATCCGCCCGCCCGTCGGCGCCGTCCCGCGCGGAGTCAGGCTTTCATTCAGGCGGTCGGGTGGGGGGCCGGCCGCGGCGCGGACCACCGCCCCACGGGGTGCGCGGCTTGCGCGGGGGCGTGGGAGGGCCCGCGAGCTTGCGCGCCTCTCGCTCCGCCGCCTCGCGCGCCGCCTGCTTGGCCACGATCTCCGCCCGCTTGTCTTCCGCTTTTCCCATGGCTGTCTCCCCTGTTGGAAACGAACGGGTGGTCATCGACCACCCGCACCGACTTGCGAATCAAACGCTCGATGTCGCGGAGCGCGCCGCGCTCCTCGGCGGCGCAGAACGACAGCGCGACCCCCGCGGCGCCGGCGCGTGCCGTGCGGCCGATGCGGTGCACGTAGGTCTCCGGCTCGTTCGGGATCTCGAAGTTGACGACGTGGCTGATGCCGTCGACGTCGATGCCGCGCGCCGCGATGTCGGTCGCCACCAGCACGCGCGTCCGGCCGCCCTTGAAGGCGTCCAGCGCGCGCTGGCGGGCGTTCTGGGATTTGTTGCCGTGGATGGCCTCGGCGCGTACGCCGCCGCGATCCAGCTGCTCGGCGACCCGGTTGGCGCCCCGCTTGGTGCGGGTGAAAACCAGCACGCGCGTCATGGCGGGATCGCGAAGCACCTCGCGCAGCAAGGATCGCTTGTCGTTGTTGGCGACGTGCAAGACCCACTGCGAAACGCGGTCGGCGGTGCTGGCGACCGGGGCGACGGCGACCTCGGTCGGATTAACGAGGATCGAACCGGCGAGCTTGCGGATCTCCGGCGGCATCGTGGCCGAGAACATAAGGTTCTGCCGCCTGCGCGGAAGCGCCGCGATGATGCGCCGGATCGGATCGATGAAGCCCATGTCCAGCATCCGATCGGCCTCGTCCAGGACGAGGACCTCGAGCGCCTCGAACCGGGCGTGGCCCTGCGACATCAGGTCCAGCAGGCGTCCGGGCGTGGCGACGATGATGTCGGCGTTGCGCCGGAGGGCGTCGACCTGCGGCCCCTGGCCGACGCCACCGAAGATCACCGCCCCACGCAGGGGAAGATGGCGTCCGTAGTCGCGAAAGCCGTCGGCGATCTGTAGCGCCAGCTCGCGCGTCGGGGCGAGGATCAGCGCGCGCGGACCGCGGGCGCCGGCCGTGCGCGCCCGGCGCGACAGGCGGTCGAGAATCGGGAGCGCGAACGCCGCGGTCTTGCCGGTGCCGGTCTGCGCGCAGCCCAGCACGTCGCGGCCCGCGAGCAGGTGGGGGATCGCCTGGGCCTGGATCGGCGTCGGCACCGTGTAGCCGGCGTCGGCCACGGCGCGCTCGAGCGCCGGGGCCAGGTTGAGGTGTGAGAAGCCGGACGGTGAGGAAGTCGGGGACGGGAGGGGGTTCGAAAATGCAGTTGCGGTCATGAAGAAACGGGATCCTTTTCGCTGAATCGCGAAGCAGCTTTCGGGCCTTGCGCCCTCCGTCGTCGTGACGGGAGCCTGATGCTGTTCGCTCGGTTTTTTGGGGTGGCTGTCCGCGTGAACCCGCTCGGACAGCAGCGCCGCCAACCGGTCCCTGGCGCGCTTCGCGCTGGGCGCGAAGGCAGGACAATCGTCAATGTCGG
Source organism: Polyangia bacterium (assembly GCA_035315605.1). Lineage (GTDB taxonomy): Bacteria > Myxococcota_A > Polyangia > Fen-1088 > Fen-1088 > JADGRB01. The sequence goes on along the minus strand of DATFXS010000525.1, from coordinate 1,762 downwards.
CAGAGAGATTGCGCGAGCGGAGGCCGATTGTCAAGGTGCGGCTCAGTTACCGATATACTGGAACCCGCGTGCATCGCCTCGGAAGCGTGGCCGTGCTCGGCCTCTTGCTGGTCGGGCCGCTGGCGTCGGTCGCGCGCGGCTCGGACCTCTGCCCCGCCGGCGCAGGCGGCGGCTCGACCCTGGCCGAGATCGATCCCGAGCTGCGCCTGCGCTTCATCGACGAGCGCCTGGGCCGCACCGCGCACCGCGCCCAGGTCTGGACCTGGGGCTGGGGGATCGGGATCGGCGTCGCCACGGTCGGCAACCTGGTGCCGCTGGCCTTCGTGCAGCCCGAAGATCGCATCGACTGGTACGTCGGCGCGGCGACCACGGTCATCGGCGTCGTGCCGCTGCTGATCGCGCCGCTCGACGTCGTCGAGGACTCGCGGGCGCTGCGCGCGCGGCTGGCGGCGCGCAGCCCGAGCGACGACGTCTGCGTCCTGCTCGCGGACGCCGAGGCCCGGCTGGTGCGCGACGCCAAGAACCAGGCCGACGGGCAGCGCTGGTGGCTGCACGTCGGCAACGTGGTGCTCAACACCGGCGTCGGTCTGTTCCTCGCCCTCGGCTACCATCACTGGGCCGCGGGCGTGTTCAACGCTGTCTTCGGCTCCGCGATCGGTGAGGCGATCATCCTGACCCAGCCGACCTCGACCATCGATGACCTGCGGGCGTACCGGGCCGGCGCCCTCGCGCCGCCGGCGAAAGACGTCGCGCTGGTCTACGGCGTGGCGTTCTGACCGCTCAGAAGGTGACCCATTTGTCCGTGCACGGATTCGGCGTGCTGGTCCCGGAGACGTTGTTCGTCACGGTGACGCCGGTCCCCGAAGGCATGAAGTTGACGGCGCCGGGGCCGAGCGTGACGTTCGTGTACGAAGCGGTCACGTTGGCCGCCGAGACGCCGTCGACGACGACGTTGTCCAGCGTGACGCTGTTGAGGTGGGTGGCGTCGTAGCCGTCGAGCGTGATCTTCGGGGCGTTCGATCCGCCGCTGACCACGTGCACGTTCTGCAGCTTGATGTTGGTGTACTGCGGGATCGCGGTGCCGGTCATCGTCGAATATTTGGGCGTCAGGAAGATCGGGTTCGACAGATCCCGCATGCAGATGTCGCTGTAGGTGACGTTGTTGACCAGGCCGCCGCGGCTGGAATCCGATTTGATCCGGATCCCGTTCGAGCTGCCGCCGCTGGTGTTGGTGCCCGTGCCGTCGATCGAAAGGTCGTAGACGTTGATGTCCGACACGCCGCCCGTGAACTCGCTGCCGATCGACATGCCGTGCCCGGCCTCGAAATGGTTGTGGGCGATGGTCAGGTTCTTCACCCCCGTCGAGCTGGAGCCCTTGATCGCGATGTGGTCGTCGCCGTCGCTGATCCGGCTGCAGACGATGTAGCCGTTGCTGGCCGATTCGCCCGGGTCGATGCCGTCGGTGTTGTGCGCGCCGGAATAGCTGAGCGCGGTCCCGGCGCTGTTGGTCGCTTTCGACGGCGTCTTGATCGTCACGCCCCAGACGACGAACCCGTTGGCGGACAGCTTGACGTGGAACATCGGCGCGTTGTGGAGCGTGATCCGATACATCGTGAAGTTCGTCGCGCCGGTCACCTGGATGAGGGCCGGGCTGGATCCGCCGCCGCCGTTGGCGTCCCACCAGGATTGCGTGCCGCCGATCTTCGGCTCGCCGCCCTGCCCGTCTATCGTGCCGTCGCCGGCGATCCCGGCGCCCGCGCCG
>DATFXS010000524.1:0-12313 GCA_035315605.1 Polyangia bacterium | reverse complement strand
GACGCCCGCCGAAAGGCCCAGTCCCATTCGCTTCTCAAGCTCCGGCGGCCGCGGCGCGATCGGCGGCGGCGGCACGACGGGCGGCGTCTCCGGCCCGGATCGACTGGTCAACCCGAGGCTGACCCGCAGGAACTCGACGGTGCGCAGCGACAGCACCGACTCCATGGACGGGCTGATCTCGATCTCCAGCTCCTGGCGCATCGCCACCCGATCCGAGCCCTCCTCCGCCACCCAGAACTCCGTCCGCCGCCCGTCCGCGACGACGACGCCGCGCGCGCCGCCCGCGATCGCCTGGCGAACCAGCTCCTCGATCGGGACGTTCGGATCGATCAGCGCGCGCGAGACGTTGAGGCCGAGGGCCTCGAGCTCGGCGGCCAGGCGCCCGGCCAGCGGGTCGTCGGTCGTCAGCGACAGCAGCACCACGCGCGGGTGCGTCGGCTTCGCGACCGCGCGAGCGACGGGCGGCTCGGACAGCTCGTCCTCGGCGTGCGCGAACGTCGCCCACGTCAGGACGGCGGCGGCCAGAATCAGCGCCGCGACAGGGCAGATCAGTGACTGACGATCTTGCTCGCCTGGGCGGCGTACGGACCGTGGGGGAAGAGGTCGAGGTAGCGGGTGGCGGCGTCGCGTGCGCCCGCATTGTCGCCTGCTTTCAACCGCGACTCCAGAAGAAGACCGGCCGCTTCCTGCGAAAGCGCGCCCTCCGGGAAACGCTGCCCGTAGCTGTCGAAGTAGCGGGCCGCGGCGGCGTAATCCTTCTGTTGATCGAAGGCGAGCTTGCCCAAGCCGTACAGCGCGCGATCCGCCTGCGGGAACCGCCGCCGTGCCGCCTTGTACGCCTGCTCGGAGAGGTCGGGCCGTCCGCCGACACGGGCGACGTCGCCCAGCTTGACGAGGTCGCCGGCGCGGAGCTGCTCGCAGCTCGCCTGCCAGTCAGCCTCGCGCAGCGCCGCCTGCAGAGCTTCCTTCATCTGGCCACGCGCCTCGAGACCGCGCCACTCGGCGTCGACCAGCGCGAGCTTCGTCGACGCCGGAGCCACGTGACGGGCGCGCGATGCGCGTCGATCGTCGCGCGCCGGAGCGGGGGGCGCCTTTTCATCGGACGGCGCCGCCACCTCGGGCGCGGGGACCTCTTCGGCCACCGGCGGCGCCACGGCTTCGGCCGGCACCTTCGCCGCCGTCGTCGTCGTCGCACTGGCATCCTCGACCACCACCTCGGGCGCCTCTCCGGTCGTCTCGGTGGTGACGTCGCTCGCGCGCAGCCGCTGACCGCCGACGACGCGCGCCGGCGCCTTCATCCCCGGGCCGGTCACCTCGACCGAGCCCTCGCGCATCGTCACCGTCAGGGTGTCGGTCCTGCGATCCCAGCCGGCCGAGAACTTCGTGCCGGTGACGCGAATCGTGTAACGACCCGCGCGGACCGACCAGTGCGTCTTGGCGCGATGGACGACCGAGACGTCGACCGTGCCGCCCTCGAGCGCGACGGTCGCGCCGTGCGCGTCCAGCGCGTCGACGTGCGCCTGCGCGTGCGGCGGCAGCGTCACCTGCGAACCGTCCGAGAATCGCAACGCCAGCGAACCCGCATCGGAGGCGATCAGTTGTTCGCCGACCGCGCCGCTGCGGCCCGCGCCGGCCCCGTCGACCGCATACGAGATCGGCATCGGCCGCAACACGAAGATCGCGACCCCGGCCGCGCAGGCCGCGGCGCTGAGCAGCGACAGCCGCCAGGTTCCGTGCGCGCGCTGCGACTGGCGGCTCTGCTCATCCAGATTCGCGAGCCGCGCCTGGATCTCGGGCAGCAGCTGCCGCCGGCGCGCATCGCCCTGGACGGCGCGCGCCACGTCGCGCATCAGCGGTTCCAGATTGTTGTCGCTCATGACTGCCCGGCCTTCTCGTCTTCTGCGGCCGCGCCCAGCTCGCTCCACCGCCCGCCGTGCGCAATCCGCTCGCGCAGCGCCGGATGACCCTTTGCAGCCTCCACGAACTTCTTCTCGGCCCGCGCCAGCCGGCGCTTGACCGTCGCGAGCGACACGCGGCACGCGGCCGCGACCTCGGTCAGCTGCATCTCCGAGATGAATCGCAACGAGAACGCCATGCGTTCGTCGTCGGGCAGCATGTCGAGCACCCGGTAAGTCGCCCGCACCGCCTCGTGCGTTTCGCCCTGAGGCCCGGACACGGGCACCTCCGGAACGTCCTCGGGCGCGAGAAACCGGATCCAGCGCCAGCGGCGGCGCCGCCGGATGCGGCCGCGCGCCGTGAACACGGCCAGCGTCGCGATCCAGCTGCGCAGGGCGGACGCGTCCTTCAGGCTGCGGATCCCCTCGAACACGCCGACGAACACATCCTGGATCACGTCCGAAATTTCGGAATCGATGCCCAGCGCGCCTGCCACCAGCCGTTCGACCAGCGGCTCGTAGCGCTGGACCAGCACGGTGCGCGCCGCGCGCTCGCCGCGGTGCAGGGCGGCGACCAGCTCGGCATCGTCGTTGTAGGCGGTCGCCCCACCATTGAGGACATGCGCGCCGGGGCGCATCTCACGCGGGAGGGCCATCGCAATCGCCATATTACACCGCACGATTTGTCGCCGCTGGGCCCAAAAGCGGCTCATGCGGAGGGGTGGTTTCTGACGAATCTCCGACGGTGAATATCGGGGGATGAAGGTAGGACACCGCATCAGGGGCCGATTTCATCGGCCTTTGGGGAGACAGATGGACCACCCGCGCGCTAGTCTCGCGAAAATGAGCTTTCTTAGAATGACCGTCCTCCTAGGGGCGGTTGGTCTGACCGCCGTCGCCTGTTCGGGTTCGGGAGGCACGGGTACGCCGGGCACGGGCGGCAGCGCCACCGGCAGCGCCGGCGCGAACGGCGGCGGCTCACCGGGGACCGGCGGCGGCGCCGCGGGCACGACCGGCGCCGCCGGGACGACGGGCGCGGCCGGCACGACGTCGACCGCAGGAACGACCGGCACGGCCGGCAGCAGCGCGGGCGCGGGCGGAAGCGCCGGCGCGGGCGGAAGCGGCGCAGGATCGACCGGAACGGGCGGCACCACCGGGACGGGCGGCGCGGGCGGCGACCCGTGCGCGACCGCGCTGTTCTGTGACGACTTCGAAAAATACACCGCCGGCCAGCCGCCGGGCTCGCCCTGGTCGCGCCAGACCAGCACGGGCTCCAATGCATTCATCGACACGGCGCAATTTCATTCTGGCGTGCAGTCGGTGAAGTTCGTCGCCACGCCCGTCAGCGGCAGCAACAGCATGACCGCCTACCTCCGGCTGATGTCGAGCAGCGTGTTTCCGGTGACGCCCAACATGTTCTACGGCCGGATGATGTTCTTTCTGCAAGCGGCGCCGACCGGCGACGTGCACTGGACGTTCCTGGAAGGCTACGGCCAGGTGCCAGGCCAGACGTACCACGCGCTCTACCGCTTCGGCGGACAGCACCCGATCATGAACGGGACGACTTTCGTCGGCAGCCAGCTGATGGCCAACTACGAGACGCCCGATTCGTACTCGGGCACGGGCCCGAGCACCGACTGCTACAAGCACGCCAACATGATCGTCGTCCCCGAGGGCAAGTGGTCGTGCGCCGAATGGCAGTTCGACGGCACCAGCAATACGATGCGGCTCTGGATCGACGGCGTCGCCGACCTGACCGTCATGAATACGGGCGCCGGCTGCGTGAACCAGCCGGCCAGCTACGTCTGGACGGCGCCGACGTTCAGCCGGATGGACATCGGCTGGGAGTCGTACCAGGCGGACACCGCGCGCACGATCTGGATCGACGACGTCGTGCTGTCGAAGACGAAGATCGGCTGCCCGCCCTAGCGCCGTCGCCGTAAAAGGTCAGACCGGGCCCGATTCCATTTTGGGCGCGGACGTGCGACACGAAGCTGGTTCGTGAAGCCGCCCCCGCAACGATACGAAGCGACCGACGCGACGGAAAAACCGCAAGCGCCGACGGCGGAACGCTACCGGCCGGAGCGCGAGCGCGCCGGCACGGCCCTCTGCCTGTCGGGCGGCGGCTTTCGCGCGACGCTGTTCCACTTGGGGGCGCTGCGCCGGCTGAATGAGACGGGCGTGCTCGCGAAGCTCGACACGATCACGTCCGTGTCGGGCGGCAGCATCATGGCGGCGGCGCTGGCGACGCGCGCGCCCTGGTCGGCGTCGCCGGTGGCGCCGATCCCGGTCGACGTCTGGGAACGCGAGGTCGCCGCGCCCGTCCGGCGCTTCGCCAGCCGGAACCTGCGGACGCGCGCGATGCTGCACCGGCTGCTCCAGCCGTGGAACACCAGCGGCGGCGTGCGCGGCCTGATGGCCGGCTACGCGGCGCGCCTGACGCCCGCCAGGCTGGCCGCCCTGCCCGAGCGCCCGCGCTTCGTCTTCTGCGCGACCGATCTCTGCTACGGCGTCAATTTCGTCTTCGAGCGCGGGCGCGTCGGTGACTATCGGCTCGGCTACCTTTCGCCGCCGCCCGCCGACTGGAGCGTGGCGCGCGCGGTCGCCGCCTCGTCGTGCTTCCCGCCGGTCTTCAACCCGCTGCCGGTCGACGTCCCGGTCGCCGACTTCAAACGGGGCCGCGAGCGGCTCGACGGCGCGGACGTCCGACTCTCCGACGGGGGCCTCTACGACAACCTCGGCCTGGAGCCGGTCTGGAAGGATCACCGCACCGTGCTGGTCTCGGACGGCGGCGCGGTCTTCGCCAGCGCGTCCGACAGCGGCCTGCTCGCGCGCATCGGCCGTTACGTCGACGTCGTCGACTCGCAGGCGCTGGCGCTCCGCAAGCGGTGGCTCATCTCCAATTTTCTCGACGGCTCGATGTCGGGCGCGTACTGGGGCATCGGCAGCGCCGTCGGCAACTACGCCGCTGCCGGCGCCGGTTATTCGAAGACGCTGGCCGGCGACGTGATCGCCGCCGTGCGCACCGATCTCGACGCCTTCTCGGCCGCCGAGATGGCGGTGCTGGAGAACCACGGCTACACCCTGGCCGCCGCGGCGGTCGCGACGCACCTCGCCGACCTCGCCGCTCCTGGGGCGCCCGCCGCGACCCCGCCCCACCCCGAGTGGCTGGACGAGGAGCGGGTCCGCGCCGCCCTGGCCAACAGCTGGAAGCGCAAGGTTCTCGGGCGCTGGTAGCCGGCCCAACGTTCCGGCATCATCGGGAACCCGCGACCGGATCGGTTGTCCCCGTGATCGCAATGCGGTTGTGCGCGGCGCTCGCGCTCGTGCTCGTCGCCCTGGTGGTGGCGACCGTCAAGACCACCCAGCGACATCCGCAGCGTTCGGCGATCTCGATCGAGCGTGAGCCTGACGAGACTGCGAAGACGGTGTCGAGCCCACCGCCGACGCGAGCGGCGCCGGCGGCACCGGCCGAATCAGCGGGCGGAATCGCGCATCTGCGGGGGCGCCTGTTGTTGCCGCCCGGCGCCGAGCGCTCGGAAGAGCTGGTCGTCGTCGCCGAGGGCACCGCGCGCGAGTTTCGCGCCGAGATCCATGACGACGACGAGGACGACGACAACGCCGGCTACGAGATCCACCTGCCCGCCGGGCGCTACACGTTGGTGGCGTCGATGGGCGAGCTCGTCGGCGTGGTGCCCGACGTTCTCGCGCGCGCCGACGGCCCGCGCAACGTCGACATCCGTCTCGCCGTCGGCGCTGCGATCCGCGGCAAGGTGAAAGCGCCGTCTGACGGGGTCACCCGCGTGTGGGTCGCGGATGCGTTCGACAGTTGGGCCGGCGGGGACGTCGAGGATGGCCGCTTCTCGATCGTCGGGCTGATCCCGGGCCGCCGGTACGACATCACCTTCGACGGCTCGGCCGTGCGCAAGCTGACCATCCCGGGCGTGACGGCGCCCGCGAACGGACTGGACGTCGAGCTCGCGCCCGCCGCCAAGGTTCGCGGCGCGATCGGATTTGCGCGCGGCGGGCGCTGCCCTGTCACCAGCGCGTGGTTGCGGCTCCCCGGCGAGACGGACGGCGACGACGACGACCCGTCCAAGAACGTCGGCGCGGACTGCAAGTTCGCGCTCGACGTGCCCGATGACGCCATATCGGTGACGGTCGTGGCGACCGGAAAGGGGTGGTACCTGGAACAGGCAGTTGCCATTCCGCCGACCAGCGATCCGGAGCCGATCTGCCTGAACCCGCCATGCCGGAGCGACCCATTCGACGGGCTCGCGAACCTGCAGATCACCTTGGACGGCGGCCCCGGAGAACCCTCGGGCTTCGTGACCGTCAGCGAGGTCGGCGCGACCCCGTCGGGCGACATCTACCGAGACCACAAATCGGACGGAGAGCCCGTCGTCATCAATGGCCTCCCTCCGGGAACGACGTACACGATCAAGGCGGTCGGAAACAAATGGAGCAGCGACGAAATCCAGGTGACCGTCGCTGCCGGCGACAACCACGTCCGTCTGCCATGCCACCGGGTGCGGCAGATCGACGGTGTCGTCCGGAACCTCGGCGAGCCGCCCGAAGTGCTCGCCGTCCGGTGCGCGGGGAGCGACGCGAAGGTGGTCGACAAGCATTTCTTCCGCATCAGCTGCAACGCGAACGCAGACAACCTCGAGTACCAGGTCGGCGGGGGTGGAACCTGGCGGAGCGTTCCGATCGCGACTGCGGCCGATCCGGCGCTCGTCGACATCGAGCTTTGAGCCGACGCTACCGGGCCGCCGGGCGGGCGCGCCGTTCGAGCCGGCGGTTCTCGCGTTCCAGCGCCTGGATGCGTTTCTCTTGCCCGGCGACCACCCGTTCGAGCGCCTGGATCGCCGCCAGCGCGACGCCGTGCGCGTCGACGGAGTTGTAGGTGCGATCGTCGTTGCCGAGGCCGAAGCTGGCATGGAAGTCCTGCGCCATCGGTCCGAGGTGGTGGACGCTGGACGGCTCTTCCAGGTAGGTCCAGGTCGAGATCGGCAGGTGGGCGACCTTGTCGAGGATCGCCTGCGTGTCGGCCGGCGCGATGTTCTTCTTCTGATTGCGATCGCTCTTGCAGAGCGGCGCGCAGCCCTGCGGGCAGGTCGGCTGATCGTTCGTCGGCGTGTAGCAGGTGGGCTCGCCGCCGAGCGGTCCCTCGGGATCGCAGCAGAGCTGGCCCTGCGCGCAGCAGGTGGTGCCACAGCAGAGCGTGGCCGGCGCGCAGACCCCCGCCCCCGGATTGGGGTTGCACGGCGGCTGTCCGCACATCCCGCCACCACAGAACGGTGCCGTGGCCGGGCAGACGTTGCCGCACTTGCCGCAGTTGAACGGATCGTTCTGCAGGTTGACGCAGGTGTTGGCGCCGCAGCAGGTGCGCCCGGTCGTGCACAGCACGGTGCAGATCCCGCCGCCTCCCGCACCCCCGCTGCCGCCCGTGCCCGCGCTGCCCGCCGCTCCACCGCTGCCACCGCGACCGGCCGCCCCGCTGCCGCCGGCGCCGACCGCTCCGCCGCTGCCGCCGCGCCCTGCGCCGCCACTGCCGCCAGCGCCCGTCGTGCCGCCGTGCCCGGTAGCGCCGGCACCGCCGCCGCCCATCGCGCCCGCGACCCCGGTCGTGCCCGCGCCGCCGCCGCTACCACCCGCGCCCGTCGTGCCGGCGACTCCCGTCGTGCCCGCGCTCCCGGTGGTCCCGCCCCTGCCGCCGCCGGCGGCGGCGTCCATCCCCGAGCCCGCCGGCGAGACGCTGCCGCAACCGGCGAGCGCGCCCACGAGACAGGCGATGAAAACATCCGATCCGAATCGTCGTTGATGACCGATCGCGCGCATCGTTTTCCTCCGGGGCAACGGCAATCAGGCCGACAGGCAGAGCACGGAGCCGTTGCTCACGTTGGCACAGGAGCCTCCGAACTGACCATTCGGCTGCTGACACACATTGCTGGGGAGACAGCTGCAGCTCGGCGCGCCCAGACACGCGGGCGGTACGTCGACGCACCTCGGGGGCGGCGGGTCGCACGGCGGCGGAATGCAACCCGGCCCGCTGCCGGGCGAGCACTGATCCGTCATGGTGAAACCCGCGGCACATTGGCCGGCGTCGCCGAGCGGAATGCAGACGGCCACGCCGCCGCCGCAGCTCGGGTGAGCGCAGACCTGGTTGCTGCCGCACGCGACGCCGCCGCAGGCGACGCCACCGGTGCCGCCCGTTCCCGTTGTTCCGCCGCCGCCGGCCGCGCCGCCGGTGCCGGACGATCCGCCCGCGCCGCCGCTGCCGCCGACGCCGGTCGTGCCCCCGCTGCCGCCGCACGCCGCGAGAGCGAACATCAGAATCACGGACGACCTCATCAGCGTCATGACGACCTCACGCGCAAGTGTTCGACGGACAGGTGTTGCACTGGATGGTAACGCCGGACTGGAGCGATCCTCCAACCGTGCAGGTTCCGACGCACGACTGAAGGCAGCCGCAACCGATCGCGCCGGTGCCGCACGTGTTCGGGGCGCACTCGACGATCAACGCGCCGCCCGCGCGCTGGACGCAGATCTGGCCGACCGCGCAGGTCTGCGACTGGCAGAAGACGCCGGTGCACGGCCCGGTCTCGACGCTCCACGTCCCGCTCGCGCAGCTCGCGACCGTGCGGCCCGCGGCCGCGCAGTCCTCGTAGAAACAGGTCTGCGCGCCGTCACAGCTGGTACCCGACGCGGGAGCCGCCGCGGGACACGCCGCCGCCGGCGAACCGGAATCGGTCGCGCCGTCGCGCGGCGCCGCCGCGCTCGTGCCGCAGCCCGCCGCGGCGGCGGCCGCCAGCGCCATCGCGACCGCAACCGCGCGCGGCAATCGAGTCATGCCGCGCCTTCGTAGCAGATTGCGTGCCGAATCCGCGCCGTGTCCGGCGGTGATCGGCCGCCGCGCCGACACGAAAAACTGATGGCCCGGCGACCGACCTGTCGCGTTTTCGGGTCAGCTCTTCTGGGCGCGCACCCACTGCTTGAGCGTCATCGGCCGAATGCCCCAGCGCGACTCCAGCGATGGAATGTCGGCGTTGTAGCCGACGGCGTCGAACCATTCGAGCATCTTCGCGAAGTCGTCGCTGTTCGCGCGCACCGCCGCGATCGGGATCGGCTGGAAGGTGACGGTCTTTCCCGTCAGCTCGCCGAGCGCCGCCGCCGCCTCGCCCATGGTGACCGCGTCGCCCGCGTAATCGATCTCGGCGCCCCGGAACTTGTCCGCCTCGACGAAGGCCGCCGCGCCGAACTTGCCGATGTCGTCGACCGCGACCATCTGCAGCTTGGTCTCCGGCTTCAACGCGGTCGTCAGCCTGTCGCCGTTCAGGAACCAGGGGCTCGGCAGGTTCTCCATGAAGAACACCGGCCGCAGGATCACGTGCGACGGAAACCCGAGCGCCTTGACCGTCTGCTCGACGCGGAACTTGTTGTCGAAGTGCGGGATGCCGGTCTTGCGGTGGGCCGAGCCGACCGAGGCGTAGACGTAGTGCTGGACGCCGGAATCGCGCGCGATCTTCGCGAGGCGCTTGCCCTGCTCTTCCTCGCCCTCGACGCCGGCTTCCCAGGTGTTCTGCAGAGCGAACACGCCCCAGGCGCCCTTGACCGCGCGCTCGAGCGACGCCGCGTCGTTGAGATCGCCAGCGACCACTTCGGCGCCGAGCGCGCGCACCGCCTTCGCCGGATCGCCGTCCGGCTTGCGGGTCATCGCGCGCAGCTTGAAGCCGCCGCGCCGAGCGAGATATCGAAGCGTCGCGCCGCCCTGCTTACCGGTCGCACCCGTGATCAGAATCGTCTTTTCGTTCGCCATGGGGCTTCTCTCCTGTTCCGCGTTCCGCGCGGGGCGCAGGCTACCACCCGACCGCTGTCGGGCAAGCGCGAACGAGTGGATCAATGCACGAGCAGAAGCGCGGCCGCGCCAACGGTCAGGACAATGACCAGCCGATCGAACAGTCCCTGAGGCATCCGCCGCAGCAGCACGCGGCCGAGCAGCGCGCCCGCGACGACCGCCGGCGCCAGCGCCAGATCGAACATCAATGAACGCCGATCGATCAGGCCGTGCCACCCGTAGATCGGAAGCTTGAGCAGGTTCACGACGAAGAAGAACCAGGCGCCGGTGGCGACGAACTCCTGCTTCGGCAGCCGGCGCGCGAGCAAGTATAGGTTCATGACCGGGCCGGCCGCGTTGGCGACCGTCGTCGCGAAGCCGGCCGAGACGCCGTAGCCCGCCGCTTGCCACCAGCGATCGCGCGCGGGCGCGGCCGCCTGGTCCGCGCTGGCGCGACGGGCGCGCAGCCGCAGCCCGATCATCACGATCACGATCGCGGCGACCAGCAGGCGCAGCCGCCGCTCGGGCGCGGCCAGCGTGACGAAACCGATCGCGATGCCGCCCAGCACCCACGGCAGCAGATCGAACAGCCGGCGCGCGTCGGCGTGCCGCCGGTACGTCGCGATCGCGAACAGGTCGGCCAGGCAGAGGAGCGGCAGCAACCAGCCCGCCGCGTGGCGCGCGTCGCCGACCGCCAGCACCATCAGCGGCACCGCCAGAATGCCGAAACCGGGGACGCCCGTCTTGGCGACCCCGGTCAGCAAGCCCGCGAGCGCCGCGAGCGCGAAGCGAAGAGGTTCGAAGCCCCCGGACAGCACGCGCCCGACACTACATCGGGAGCCCCTCCTAGTACGACGAGGAGAGCTTGAACTGCTGGTTGCTGCCGCCCCAGCAGGTGTTCATGTCCATGCGCAAGCCGTCGCTCGGGTTGTTCGACGGCAGCTCGAGGCACAGGCCGGAGGCGACGTTCTTGAGCTGGAAGTTCCCCGAGTTCGCGTCGGCAGTGATGGTGAAGGCCTGGTTCGTGCTGCCGGCGCAGTCCTGCACCTCCATCTGCGTGTAAGGGGCGGTGCCGCCGCCGACCGGCCCCATGCACTTGGCGGGGTTCAGGTGCATCGCGAGCTGCCAGTTCGAGGTCCCGGCGATCTTCGTGACGACCCACTTCTGGTTAGGCAAGCCGTTTGCCCGGTACTGCTGGATCCAAGTACCGTTGTCGGTCATGCCGTTGACCACGTCGATCCGCGAGCCGGGCGCCGAAACGGGCGCGAAGTTGTAACGGTAGACGTCGTCGAAGGTCGGCGTGTACGACGGGTTACGCCAGACGGTGATCGTCTCGCCGTTCTGCCAGCAGTAGTTATTGACGCAGGCGGCACTGTAGCCATTCGGAACGCCGTTCGTGGTCGGTTGGCTTGGGTTCGTGTGATTGAGGCCGCTGAAGGCGACGTCCTGGCACTTCACGTTTGCGCCAAAGGGATTGACGAATGGGTTCACCGAACCGGACCCGAGGCGGCCCGCGACGACGCCCGCCGTGATGCCCGCGCCCTCGCAGAAGTACGCCGCCGGTCAGTTCACATTCGGCATGCCGAGGTTGCTGAGACTGCCGGCCATCATGATGTTGCCGAAGAACGTCCCCTCCTGCTTCGGGTAGTTCGGGCTCGTGCTCCAACCGATGGTGGACGACTCGGAAGTGATCCAGAGCGGCACATGCACGCCCGCGGTGTTCACGTGAGCCATCAAGCAGGCCGATAGCAAGTTCTGGCAGTTCCTGTCGTTGTTGACGGCGTTGAACTCCCATTGCGGGCAGAGCCCGATCGAGCCGGCGAAGGTGTAGCCAGCCTTCCTGATGACGTGGCCAGCGGGGAGCGCACACTTGGCGATGTACGCGATCGTCTTTCGCCCCGCGTCCGTGGTGATGAGTCCGCTCGTGTCCGACAGCCCGCTCGGCGACACAAGCCCGTTGTACACGGACAGCCCGTTCGTGTACGAAAGTCCGTTCGTGTACGAAAGCCCGTTCGTGTACGAGAGCCCGTTGAGTCCGGTGATGCCGTTCGTGTACGAGAGGCCGTTGGTCACCTCGATGCCGGCAGCGTCGTCGACGCCCACCTCGGCCCCCTGCTCGCCGCAGGCGGCGAGCGAAAGAGCGGCAGCGGTGGCGGTGAGAATCAACGTGGTGGGGACGGTGGTCGCGGCGTTGGTCGGCATGCTCACAGAAAAAGCACTAGGTGTGCCAGCGCCGATCGCGCGCGGATCGCGCCGATCTCGCGATCCACGGCGCGCCACGACTCTGACACTGCGCAAATTTGCGCAATTTGCGAAACGCGTTCTTTCTCGAATCGCGCAACGATGAGAAAATGATCTCGGGACAATGGTGGGCGGCCGGCGCGATGCACCCATGGACAGCACGCTGGTGTCGACGGGGAAGACCGGCGACGGCGCGACGGCGATCCCGCGCCGGCTGATGATCGGGACCGGTCAGAACGTCACGACGCACCTCGTGCCGGACGAGGGGATCGCGCTGGTGGGGCGGGCGCCCGAGGCGACGATCCGTGTCGACGACGCATCCGTGTCGCGCCTACATGTG
>DATFXS010000523.1:0-7594 GCA_035315605.1 Polyangia bacterium | reverse complement strand
GACCTGGAGAGCCGGCGGCGCCACGAGCGCGCCGCCGCCGACCGGCTGCACCGGCGCAACCGCCCGCGGGGGCGCCATACCGACGCCACCGTGCGCCCGCAACGTGATCGGCACGCGCGCGTATTCGCCCGCCGCGACGTTGACGGTCCTGACCGCCACCTCGAATCCTGGCGCCTGCACCTCAATCTCGACCGGACCGGCGCTGACCGCGACCGCGCCCGGGAGGGGCAGTCGCCCAACCGGCTGGCCGGCGATCGTCACCTGGGCGCCGGGCACCCCGCCCACGATCTCGACCCGCCCGACGTGCGCCCGGATCGTCACCAGCGCCTCTTCCAGAGTCGCGCGGTTCCTCCGGATCCATGGATCGTCCGGCGCGCGCAGCGCCTCCCCGACGTGGGCCTCGGCCTGCGGCCACATGCCGATCGCCTGCTCGGCGAATCCCAGCTGGGCCGCCACGCGCGGGCTGTGCGCGACGTCGTAGGCGCGCTGCAACTCGATCTGCGCGTCCCGATCGTCGCCCCGCCTGCGCAGCAGTATCGCGTGTCGAACCAGCGCGTCCTCGTCGCCGCCGTCCGGCGCCGCTTGCGCCTCCATCCCCAGCGCCAACGTGAGCCCGAGTCCTGCCAACATTCCCGTCGCCATTCGCCGCATTCCCGCCCCCTTGTCGCTCCCGCCCGCGCCGCCGTCACTCGATCAGCGGCGCCCGGTTCGGGCCGAACCGCAGCCGTCGGACCAATCGCCCGCGCCGCGGCGCTGCCGTTCGTTTCGTGTCTTCATCGTCACCGCTCGTGGCGCGCGGCGCCGCCGCGCGCGTCCCGGGCACCGGCGGCGCAATCGCCGCCAGCCCGGCTTGCCGGCCTGGCGTCGCGGCCGCCGCGGATCGTATCGCCGCCACCGAAGGCCGGCCGCGGACGTGCAGCGCCGCGGCCGCCAGCAGGGCCGTCGCCAGCGCGACGCCGCCCAGCACCCACATCCTGCGGCCGAGCCGGGGGATGTAGAGCGACACGTCCGACGACTCGGGACCGCGCTCGCGCGCCGGCGCGGGCTCCTTGGCGGCCAGGCTGGCCGTCACCGCGCGCGGCGCGTGCGCGGGCGGTGGCATCTGATCGGTCACCGGCATCCGAACGCGCGCGGGCGCCGCCGCCGCTCCGGGACGCGCCCGGTCGCTCTCGAACTGATCGGTCCAGACGACGCGCGCCTTCTCCGACGCGAACGGCAGCAGGGCGCGACCCATCTCACGCAGGTCGGTGAATCGCGCGCACGGGTCGATCGACATCGCCCGCGCGATGACCGCCCCGAACCCGTCCGGCAGGTCAGGGCGATGCCTGCGCGCGGGAAAGTAGTGCCCGCGCAGGATCGCCTGGAATATCGAGGCCAGGTTCGATCCCTCGTAGGGCAGGCGGCCCGCCACGCACTCGTAGAGGATCACCCCCAGCGCGTACTGATCGCTGCGGGCATCCGCCCCTTTCGGGTCGTTCACCTGCTCGGGCGCGAAGTAGCTGGGCGATCCGATCAGCCCGCCCGCCGTGTTGATCGGGTCCGCCGCCAGCTGCGGCGGCGCCTTCGAGATCCCGAAATCGAGAACCATGGGGCGCAAGCTCCCGTCGTGCATCTCGGCGAGGAACACGTTCTGCGGCTTGAGGTCGCGGTGGACGATCCCTTCCGCGTGCGCGGCGCCGACTGCGGCCAGCAGCGGCAGCGCGATGTCAGCGACCTCCTCGATCGCGAACGGTCCCCGGCGGCAGATGTGTTTGGCCAGGTCCTCGCCCTCCAGGTACTCCATCACCATGAACGGATGGCCGGCTTCGCACCCGATGTCGGTGACGTCGATGATGTGCGCGTGCCGGATGCGCGACGTGACCTGGGCTTCGCGGACGAAGCGGGCGCGCGCCTCCGGAATCGCGGCCAGGGCCGGGCTCATCACCTTGATGGCGACCCGCTTGCCGATCTCCGCGTGGAGACCCTCGTAGACGGCGCCCATGCCCCCCTCGCCCACCAGGCGCACGATCTGGTACTTGCCCAGCATCGTGCCGGCGGCGATCGGCCAGGCACCCCCTCCCCCCAGTTGCCCCATACGATGGGGTCAAAATAAGGCCGAACCTTACACGTCCAAGGCCGGGCTGACCGCGATGGCGCGGCGCGGCCTCACGGATGAGCGAAGAACGCGGCGGCTACTCGGGAACCTTCACGCCGGCGGCGCGAAAGATCCGGGTGGCGAGCCAACGCGGGCTGACGTGGTACTGACCCGCGGCGACCAGCCTGCGCAGCGCCTCGACCCGCGACGGCGCGTTCACCGACGCGTACGGGGCGTGGGGAGCCGGGAGGGCGGAACGACCGGGCGAGGGGCGGTTGGTGTCGCTCATGCCCTACAACCTCGGCGGATGTAGAAATTTCCTTTAGCGACATCACCGCACCCCGCGCGCCATGTCGGTGACACGGGCCCGAAGTCGGCGCAATCCGCGGACTTCCGGGGCCCTTCAGATTCGTCCCGAGGCCCGAGGCCCGAGGCCGCTAGGCGGCCGCTTCGGCCGCCAGCTCCCCCAGGTTGTCGCGCAGCCGGCGCGTCGCCTCGCCGTGGATCTGGCAGACGCGCGATTCGGTCACGCCCAGCACCGCCCCGATCTCCTTCAGGTTCAGGTTGTCGCAGTAATAGAGCGACAGCACCTGCTGCATCTTATCGGGCAGCTCGCCGATGCCCGACACCAGCCGCTGCATCATCTCGCGGCGCGACGCGATCTCGAACGGATCTTCGGCCGACTGGTCGCCCGTCCGCTCCAGCAGATCCGGGCCGGCGTCGTCGATCCCGACCACCGATGAACCGGACAGCTTCTGCTGGCGCGCGTACAGCTCGTCGACGCCGACACCCAGGCGCTTCGCGATCTCCTCGTGATCGGGCGTCCGTCCCAGCTGCGCCTCCAGTCGGCGCGTCGCATCGCGCAGCTCGTTCGACAGCCGGCGCATGTCGCGAGACAGCGTGTCGCGCGAGCGCAGGTCGTCCAGCATCGCGCCGCGGATGCGGAACTCGGCGAACGCCTCGAAGCGATCGACGCGCTCCGGGTCGAAGCGCTCGGCGGCCTCCATCAGGCCGATGACGCCCGACGAGATCAGGTCGTCGATCTCGACGTGCGCCGGCAGGCGACGCGCGAGACGGCGCGCCACCTTTTCGATGTAGGGAAAGAACTTAGCCGCGTACTCGTTGCGGCGCGCGAGCAGGTCCTTCTTCGCATCGCGCTTGGGCGCTTTCTTGGTCGACTTCGCTGAGGAACGGTGAGGCGGCTTGCGCTTCGTGGTCGGCTTGGTCGTCGCCATGGCCCGTGTCGCTGAGCACGTCGCATGCCACGTTCATGGCGTGTCACGAGCGGCGGGAAATCGGGCATTTCCTGATTCGCGCACATTGGCGACCGTCAGCCGATTGGCGGTCGTGCCTTCCTGACGCCGTCATCCTGATGACGGTCGCCAACATCGCTCACCGACGGGAAATGTGCGCACGCGGAGCTAGGCGACGTTCCTCCGCCGCAGCTTCTCGACAAGTGTGGCCTGACTCAATCGCAACAGCCGCGCGGCGCGATCTCGATTGCCGCCGGCGCGCCCGAGCGCCTCGCTGATCATCCGGTGCTCGATCTCGCAGAGCAGGACGGGAAGATCGACGCCGCGCAACGGCAGATCGCGCGCCGCCTGTTCGAGATCGAAGACCTGTGGTCGCATGTGGGGCGGCAGATCCTTCATCACCACCATGCGCGTCCCGGCGATGACGATCGCGCGTTCGACCAGGTTCTCGAGCTCGCGCACGTTGCCCGGCCAGTCGTAGTGCGACAGCCGCTGCATGACGTCCAGCGCGAACCCCGGCACCGATCGATTTTCGCGCGCGTTCACCTCGCGCCGGAAATGCTCCGCCAGCGCCGGGATGTCCTCGCGGCGCGCGCGCAGGGGCGGGATCTCGATCGGCACGACCTCCAGCCGGTAGTAGAGCTCCTCGCGCAGCCGCCCGTCGGCGATCAGCTCGTCGACGTCGCACTGGGTGGCGGCGACGACGCGCACGTCGACGCGAATGGGCGCGCGGCCGCCCACCGGCGTGACCTCGCGATCCTGAAGCACGCGCAGCAGCTTGCCCTGCACGGCCCGCGGCATCCCGCCGATCTCGTCGAGGAACAGCGTACCGCCGTTGGCCGCGACCAGCCGGCCCGGACGGGCGACGTCGGCGCCGCCAAACGCACCGCGCACGTGTCCGAACAGCTCGGCCTCCGCCAGCCCGTCCGGGATGGCGGCCACGTTCACGGCGACGAAGGGGCCGGTGCGACGGCCGCTGGCGCCGTGGATCAACCGCGCGATCACTTCCTTGCCGGTGCCGGTCTCGCCCCGGATCAGCACGCTCGCGTCGGTGTCGGCGATCTGGTCGACGCGATCCAGGACCAGCCGCATCGCCGGGTGATCGCCGATGACCGCGATGCCGGGGGTGGTCCGGCGGGCCGCGCGACGGGATGTCACGCGCGTGATCGCGTCCTGCAGCGCCGAGGTGTGGAACGGCTTCGACACGACGTCGGCCGCGCCGGCGCGCAGCGCCTCGACGGCGCCCGCCACCGATCCGCGCGCGGTGAGCGCCAGCGCGGTGACCGCGGGCCGGCAGGCGCGCGCCTTCATGATCACGGCGGCGCCCTCGCCGGCGGGCAGCCCGAGATCGACGACGACCAGCGTGAACGGCGACTGGCCGAAGCGCGCGATGGCGCCGGCGGCGCTGGTGTTGGCCGCCGCATCGAAGCCCATCGCGCGCGCCACGCCGACCACCACCGCGGTGATGGCGGGCTCGTTGCCGACGACGAGGATCGACTTGCGCATCTTCGTTCCCAGGACATCGGCCCCCGGGGGCACCGCTTGAGCGGCCGAGCTGTTGACAACTCCGCAACAGCGTTCAGGAAATTGGACGCGGCGGGCCGGAATCCCTGGCCTTACGGTCGCTTGCCGGCAGCCGGTGCCGTTTGCTCGGAAGGATTGTCCGCGCGCGGGTACGAGCCCAGCACCTTGAGCGTCTCGCATGACGCGCGCAGGTCGGCGAGGGCCGCCGCCACCGCCTCGTCGCGTTCGTGACCGTCGATGTCGACGAAGAAGACGTACTCCCACGGCCGGCGCCGCGAGGGTCGGCTTTCGATCTTGCTCATGTTCAGGCCGCGCTGCGCGAACGCGCCCAGCACGCGGTACAGGATCCCCGGCTCGTCGCGCGTCACCAGCAAGAGCGAGGTCTTGTCCCGGCCGGTCGGCGTGGCCTGGTCGCGCCCGACCACCAGGAAGCGCGTCATGTTGTGGGGGAGGTCTTCGATGTTGCGGCGCAGGATCACCAGGTCGTAGAGGCGGGCGGCGATCTCGGCGCCCACCGCGGCGCCGCGCGCGTCGTCGTGCGCCAGCCGCGCCCCGTCCGCGGTCGAGCGCGCCTCGACGATCGACGCCCGCGGCAGATGCGTGGCCAGCCAGCGCCGGGCCTGGCCGGCCGCGACCGGGATCGAATAGACGCGTTCGATCTGCGTCATGTCGACGCCGGCGCGCGCCAGCAGGCACATGTGGATCTCGAGGGCGATCTCGGCGCTGATCTTGAGGTCGCTCTCCAGGAACGTGTCGAAGGTGTGGATGATGCCGCCCTCGGTCGTGTTCTCGACGGGCACGACGCCGAAGTCGGCGCCGCCGCGCGCGACCTCCTCGAATACGCCGGGGATCGTCCCGATCGGCGTGGCGCGCGCCGACAGGCCGAACTGCTGCTTGACCGCCATGTGCGAGAACGTCCCTTCGGGCCCGAGGTAGGCGATCCGGACGCCCTTCTCCAGCGCCAGGCAGGCGCTGAAGATCTCCTGGAACACGGAACGGATCGCCTCGGTCGGAAACGGCCCCTGGTTGGTCGCCGACAGGCGATCGGCGATCTGGCGCTCGCGCGACGGCACGTAGAACGGGACGGCCAGCTCCCGCTTCAGATCCGCCACCTGCCCGACCAGGCCGGCGCGGCGATTCAGAAGCGCCAGGATCTCGTCGTCGGCGGCGTCGATCCCGGCGCGCAACTCGGCGAGCTCCTGGTTCGGGTCCTTCGGCTCTTTGGCCATTCCGCTGGCAGCTTACTACACTGGCGTCATGAGACTGGCGACGCTGCGGGACGGAACGCGCGACGGCGCGCTGATCGTCGTCGGTCGCGACGGCGACCGTTTCGTGAGAGCGGGCGGCGCGCTTCCGACGCTGCAGGCCGCGCTCGACGACTGGAGCCGTGCCGCGCCGGCGCTGACGGCGTTCGCGGCCAAGCTCGACGCGGGGGGGCCGGGC
The DNA here is from genome assembly GCA_035315605.1 of Polyangia bacterium. Classification (GTDB taxonomy): domain Bacteria; phylum Myxococcota_A; class Polyangia; order Fen-1088; family Fen-1088; genus JADGRB01. The sequence continues at coordinate 1,300 of DATFXS010000523.1, read as the reverse complement.
GAGCCCCTGGACGCGACCCGACTGGGACCGCCTTTGCCGCGCGCGTATGAATGGATCGACGGGTCCGCCTTCCTCGAGCACGTGCGGCGCGTGCGCGCGGCCCGCGGCGCCTCGCCGCCCGCGACGCTGGAGACCGATCCGCTCGTCTACCAGGGCGGGTCGGGCATGCTGCTGGGGCCGCGCGACGACATCCCGCTCGCCGATCCGGAGTGGGGACTCGACTTCGAGAGCGAGGTGGCGGTGATCCTGGGCGATACGCCGCAGGGGACGCGCGCCGCCGAGGCGCCCGCCTGCGTTCGCCTCATCATGCTCGCGAACGACATCACGCTGCGGAAGCTGGTGCCTGACGAGCTGGCGAAGGGATTCGGCTTCTTCCAGTCGAAGCCGGCGACGGCGTTCTCGCCGTTCGCGGTCACGCCCGACGAGCTGGGCGACGCCTGGCGCGACGGGCGCGTGCACGCGCAGGTGCAGACGATCTACAACGGCACCCTGGTGGGCGACCCCGACGCCGGTCAGATGCACTTTTCCTTCTTCGATCTGATCGCCCACGTGGCGCGCACGCGCGCCTTCACCGCCGGCACGATCCTGGGCAGCGGGACCGTTTCCAACGCCGACCGTGCGCGCGGCGTATCGTGCCTGGTCGAGCGGCGCGCCCTGGAATCGATCGATGGCGGGCACGCCGTCACGCCGTTCATGTCGGCGGGCGACACGATCGCGATCGAGATGCGGGACGCGTCCGGGCGCGACGTCTGCGGTCGCATCGAGCAACGCGTGACGGAGGCGAGATGATCCTCTACGACTACTGGCGGTCCAGCTCGGCGTGGCGGGTGCGCATCGCCCTTCATTACAAGGGCCTTCCGTTCGAGCGGCGGGTCGTGAACCTCTCGCCCGACGGCCGCGAGCAACACACCGATAGCTTCGGTGCGCTGAACCCGCTGCGGCAGGCGCCGGTGTTCATCCTCGACGGCGATCCCCGCCCGCTCGCGCAGTCGATGGCGATCATCGAGCTGCTCGAGGAGCGGTTCCCGAAGCCGCCGCTGCTGCCCGCCGATCCGTGGCGGCGCGCCCGGGCGCGGCAGCTCGCCGAGATGGTCAACGCGGGCATCCAGCCCCTCCAGAACCTGTCCGTCCTCGAACACGCCCAGGCGGGAGGGCTGGACAGGAACGAGTGGGCCCGCCACTTCATCGCCCGCGGCCTGCAGGCGCTGGAGGCCGCGGCGCAGGAGACGGCCGGGACGTTTCTGCTGGGCGACGCCGTCAGCATCGCCGACCTGTACCTCGTCCCGCAGCTTTACAACGC
>DATFXS010000522.1:0-5235 GCA_035315605.1 Polyangia bacterium | reverse complement strand
AAGGGGATCTAGCAGCGCCCTTCTCCCTCTCCCGCTTGCGGGAGAGGGTTGGGGAGAGGGCAAGCCTTGCGGGCGGGCGAGGTTCGCAGCGCCGCTATTCCCCTTCGGGCGCGAACTCGGCCTCGGTCTCGCTCTCCGTTTCGCTTTCCGGGGAGGCGCCCGGGCAGACGATGGCGTCGAAGCCGACGAGCGCCGCGCCGGCCCGCGGCTTGAGCACGGTGTCCGTCTTGGTCGCGACCTCGAGCAGGTGGATGCGCGACTGCTTTCCGGCGCCAGCCTGATAGATCAGCCGATCGTCGTCAGCCCAGTCGAGGCGGAACGCCGACGGAGCGGTGGCGATGCGCGCCGCGGTCTTCTTGCCGCGCTCCCACAGGTAGAGCTCGTTCTTGGCGGCCTTGCCGCCCCCCGCCTGACACATGTCGAAGGCGCCCGCGTACGCGAGCCGGTGCCCGCCGGGCGCGAAGCGCACCGTGTCCGGATCCAGCACCCGCGTCGCGCGCAACGTCCGATCCTCGTCGGCGACCTGCACGCTCTTCTTGTCGTCGCTCAGGCTCACCTGATCGGCGGTCACCGCGCTGGTGGTCGTCACCGCATAGGGCGTCGCGGTCGTCCGGTTGTTCGGTCCGATCCCCGAAACGCTGACGGTCACCACGGCAGTGCGCGTCGCGTCCAGGGCGTAGCTGGTCTCGTCGCCGGTCGGGCCGCGCACGATCCAGATCGGGTCGCCCTGGCCGGACCAGCCGATGACGACCGCCGCGGCGTGCAGTCCCGCCGGACCGAGGCGGAGCGGCCCGATCGTCTCCAGCGTCGCGAGATCGATCGCGCCCACGCTCGGCTCGAAGAATTGCGGGGCGGGCCCGGCGGCGTCCGAGACGCCGCCGACGAGCAGGAAGGAGATCATCTTCTTCTCGGGCGCGACCGAAAAGGCATAGACGCGGCCTTCCGTCTCGGTCAGCCGGCGGTACCGCTTCGAGCCGAGGTCGATCTGGTACAGCTCCTGATTGAGGTCGATCTTGACGCCGCCTGCGTTGGGAGTTCCCGACGCCGCTGGCTTGATGACGACGTCACGGCCGCGCGCGACGAAGAACAGTCCCTTGCCGAGATTGGCCGCGAAGGCGGTCCGGATGCTCGATTCGTAGGCTTTGATCTGGGCCCACTCGGGGCCACCGCGCAGCATCGCCAGCTCCCGCGGCTTGTCCAGCCGGCCCGCGTAGCCGACGAAGTCGCGGCCGAGCAGCTCTTTCCAGAGTCCGGGCACGTCGGCGGCGTGCCCGCCGAGCGCGGCGGCCTTCAGTTCTTGCAAGCGGGCAGGCGAATAGTCGGGGGCCGCGCTGACGACGGCGGCGAACGCGGTGCGCGCCTCGTCGTACTTCTTGGCCTGCATCGCCTTGTAGGCGGCCTTGAGCGACTTCGCGGCGTCGCCCGACAGGCGGGCGAACGGATCTTCCATGCCGATCACCGACGGCGGCGGACCGGCGTTCGCCGCGGGCGCCGCAACAGCGGGCGCGGGCGCGGGCGGCGGCGCCGCCTCCTTCTTGTTGCAGCCCGCGGCCACCGCGAGCGCGAGAACCGACAACGTCGCAAACTTTCTCGTCGCCATGTCATCCTGCTTATCGCGATCGATGATGCCGTTCAACGGCGAACTCGCGCCGCGCGCCGACACGCGCCCATTAAATAGATCGTAGAGATCTTTCTACAGCGACGCGCGCGCGATCTCGGTCAGCTCATCGTCGGTGAGCGCGATCGGGTTGCCCTTCATGCTGCTGGCGGCGCGCGCCTTCGCGCAGAGCTCCGGGATCCGATCGGCCGTCAGCCCGTAGCGCGCGAGGCCGGGGACCTCGAGCGCGCGGCACAGTGTCGCGACCCACTCGATGCCGTCGTCGATCGAGGCGTCATCGCGTCCGGTCAGCATCACAGCGAGCTCGCGAAAGCGGGCGTGCGCGATCCCGCCTGGCGCCCGCGACACGACCGCGTGCGCGTTCACGCGCAGCGCCGCCGGCAAGAGCGCGGCGCACACCGCCCCGTGCGGCGCCGCGAACATTCCCCCGAGCGGCGCCGCGAAACCGTGCACGGCGCCGAGGCCGGCGTTGGCGAGGCACAGACCGCCCAGCAAGCTGGCCTGCGCCAGCGCCTGCCGATCGTCGGGGTCGATCAGCTTGCCCGCGCGGGTGGCGGCGTGGGCGCGCGGTAGCGCCGCAGCCGAGCGGCGAATCCCCTCGCGCGCGAGCGGGTCGGTGGCCGGGGTGGCGCGGATCGAGAGGAACGGCTCGATCACCTGCGACAGCGCATCGACACCGCTCGACGCGAGCACGGCGGGCGGCAGGCCGGCGAGCAGATCCGGATCGATCAGCGCGGCGCGGGCCAGCATGAGCGGGCTGCGCAGGCTCGCTTTCACGCCGTGCTCGGGCGACGCGAGCACAGCGTTCTTGGTCACCTCCGAGCCGGTGCCAGCCGTCGTCGGGACGGCGACGAACGGCAGCGACGGGCGCGTCAGGGGCTTCCCGCGACCGACGACCTCCAGGTAGTCGAGCGGGTCGCCGCCGTTCGCGACCAGCGCCGCGATCGCCTTGGCGGCGTCGAGCGCGCTGCCCCCGCCGAATCCGATCACGAGATCGCAGCCCGCGGAAAGCGCCGCCGCCGTGCCCGCGCGGGCGACGTCGACGGTCGGCTCGCCCTCGACGGCAAAACGCGTCCAGCGGACACCGGCGTCGGCCAGCAGCTCGCCGGCGCGCGCGTGGCGGTTCGAATGTCCGGTGACCAGCAGCGCGTGCCTGCCCAGGCCGCTCGCGATCATTCCCAGCTGGTCCAGCACGCCGGGGCCGGTCTCGATGCGCGCGGGGGCTTCGAGTCCCGACGCCGCGGCGGCGCTCATGGCTACCAACCGGCGTCTTCGGGCGCGGCGTTCACGTACTTCACCGCCGTGCGCGGCTCGGCCATCAGATCGGCGACCGCGTCGCGCCAGCGCGCGTAGTGCGCGGTCGCCTTGTGGGCGGCGGGCGCGTCCGCGGTCCGGTAGACCTCGACCAGCACGAAGCGCGTCGGATCCTCGGTTGACTGCACGACGTCGAAGCGCGCGACGCCCGGCTCGCGCAGGCTGGCGCGCGAGTTCTCGATGGACGCGGCCCGGAACGCCTCGACGGCGTCCGGCTTCACGTGCGCGTGAACGTGAACGATAATCAGAGACATGACTGAAGGAGCTTAGGCATGGACCGTCTCGTAACAACAGCGATAAAGCGCGCCGGAATTCTGCTGGTCGCGGCTGTCGCTGGTTGCGGCGGGTCGCTGCCGGGCAAGGGCGGCTCCGATGCGTCCGGCGGCGCCGGAGGAGCGCCGGCCGCGTGTTGCCCGGGCGGGGGGCAGATCGCGGCCACCGTCGTGCACGCACGCGCCTTCACGGCGTACGAAGGACGGGCCGTCACGGCTGTCTTCCTCGACGGGACGCACGTGGCCGCGACGCAAGCGACGTCCGTCAGCGGCGGAGCGTTCGATCTCCAATTCCCGGCCGACGGGGCCTGCGCGGACGGCGGGTCGGTCAGCGGCGCGGGCGCCCTCTACATCGACGCCGACGGCGACGGCGTGTGCAATCCCGCCAGCGATTACCTCTACGTCTGGCCGGCGTTCGGCACCGCCGGCACCTGCGGGACGATCGACCTGTCGCCGCAATCCATCAACTGCGGGGGCGGAACGGACAACCCCTACTTCATGCTTTACGAAGCGGCCCAGGCCGTCTGTCCCGCGACCGGCGAGTGTCTCACCTGCCCGCGATCTTCTCCGGACGCCGGCACCACGTCGACTTGCCTGGTCTGAGAGCCGTCAGGCCTTCTCGTTGCCCGCGTAGATTGCCAGACACGTCACGTTGTCGTCGCCGCCGCGCTCGTTGGCGAGGTCGATGAACACCGTCGGCACGTCGCGGTAGCAGTGGCCCGTGAGTACCTGCGCCAGCTCCTCGACGGTCAGGTAGTTCGAAAGGCCGTCGGAGCAGAGCACGAAGCAGTCGCCCGCCTGCACGGACAGCCCCTGAAGGTCGGGCTCGACGCTCGGCTCGAACCCGACCGACCGCGTGATGATGTTGCGGAAGCGGGACTCCTTCGCCTCCTCCGGCGAGATCAGGCCGGCGCGCACCTGCTCCTGGATCCAGGAGTGATCCTCGCTGAGCTGGCGGGCGCGCCCGTCGCGGTAGAGGTAGGCGCGCGAATCGCCGACGTGGGCCACGTGCACGTAGCCTCCGTAAAACAGCAGGGTCGTCAGCGTCGTCCCCATCCCGGCCAGCTCGGGGTTGGCCAGCGCGGCCTCGTAGATGTGCCGGTCGGCCTCGACGACCGCCTTGCGCAGCAGCGCCGCGATCGGATGCGGCGCGCCTGGCGGTGCGTCGGCCGGGCGGACGTCGAACAGGCCAGCCTTGCGCACGTCGGCGATCTCGCGTTCGAGGATCTCGACCGCCATCCGGCTGGCGCGTTCACCACCCAGGTGGCCGCCCATGCCGTCCGCGACGGCGTAGAGCGCCAGCTCGTTGTTGCACAGAAAACTGTCCTCGTTGTGGTTGCGCTTGCGTCCGACGTCGCTTGCACCCCAGCCGATGATTCGCATTCTGGGCGACCCCGCCGTTTATTTTACGCCCGGGGATGGCGGCGCGGCAGCCGGGGGTGGGGGCGTGACCGGCGCCGGCGCCGGCGCGGTGGGTTTCGGCGCGGGGGGCGGGGGCGCCGGCGCGGCAGGCTTCGGCGCTGGAGCTGGCGCTGGCGTCGCGGGCGGGGCCGGCGCGACCGGCGGGGCAGGGGCGGCGGGCGCGGCCGCCGGAGCAGCCGGGGCGCCGGCAGGCGCAGCCGGGGCGCCAGCAGGCGCCGGGGTCTTGTCGATCAGGAACTCGACGCGCGAGGGTCCGGCGCCCGCGCCGACCGGAATCAGACGGCCGGCGTCCACGCCCTTGCTGACCAGGAAGTCGCGCACCACCTCTGCGCGCCGCTGTGTCTCCGTCTGCGGAACGCCCTCGGCGTGCACCTCGATCCGGACCTTCGTGATTTCCGGATGTCCCTTCATGATCAGGGCCACCAGGTTCACGTACTTCTGCGAGTGGTCCTTGACCTGTTGCGCGCCGCCCTTGCTGACGAAGCCGACGCGCTCGTCGAGCTCGATCCGATCCTGACCCAGCCGCGCGACCTCGGCGCCCGGATCCGGGCAGCCGTCATCGTCCTTGTTGCCGTTCAGCGTCTCGGGCTGCAGTGGGCACTTGTCGAC
>DATFXS010000521.1:0-2899 GCA_035315605.1 Polyangia bacterium | reverse complement strand
TCAGCGCCAGGCAGAGGTCGGGGCGCTCGGGCGGCGCGGTCGGGCCGCCCCCCTCGCCGGCGAACGCCGCCAGCGCCGCCAGCTCGGCCTCGCGCGCGACGCCACGCGCGACGGCCAGGCGGGCGATGACCGGCCCCTGGCGCACGTCGGGGTACATGAACGGCACGCCGTACAGCTCGTAGGTGTGGTGGGTCGCGTCGCGCAGCTCGTCGGATCCCATGCCGAACAGGCGCGGCGGCGGCACCTCGCGTCCGGTCACCTCCGCGCCGACCAGCGCGCGGGCCAGCTCCAGGATCTCGCTCAGCTCGCCGACTAGCGCGCGCGCGCCGTCGGCGTCGGCCGCGACCTGCGCATCCAGGACCGCCGACTGGAGGAGGTCCAGCTTGCCGCGCGCGACGATGCGCGGGTGCGTCTTCGGCACCAGCGACGCGTCGTCGACGAGGTGGGTCAGGTGATCGGGCTTCTCGGCGAAGCGCTCGCCGGTGGCGAGCGCCTGGAAGCGCCCGCGCGCGCCGCCGCCGTCGTCGGCGGTGCGGGCCGGCGGGCGCGCCAGGCTCTCGCCCGCGCCGCGGCTGGAACGGTGCGCGACGGGCGCGGCGCAGACGTCGACGATCGCGGCCGCGAAGGCGCGCGCCGCGGCCTCGCAGGCCGGCAGATCACCGGTCAGGTAGCCGCCGCCGAAGTTCGTCTCCGACGGTGGGCCGAACCACTTCGCGACCCGCACGCGCCCGGCCTTGCAGGCGGCGTCCAGGCCGACGATCGATTCCAGCGGCGGCGCGATCAGATAGGCGAGCGGGCTGCCGACGGCGATGTCGGCGAGCGGCGCCAGGTAACGCCCCACCGAGGCGATGACGTGCGGAAACAGCGCCACCGGGCGATCGGGATCCTCGGCCGTCGCCGCCGCGTAGAACCACGCGTCGCTCTCGAGATAGGCGAGGCAGGCGTCGAGGGCGGCGTCGACCTCGGCGGGATCGCGCCCCGCGTAAACGCCGATGCATTCACCGGACAGCGGCCCGGACGGATAGCCGGCGCCGGCGTAGAACGACTTCGCGTAGACGACGTCCGCCGGCGACGCCTTCGTCCCCTGATCCAGCGCGGCGTAGAGCGCGTCGTCCGAAGTCGCGGTCACGATCCCGAGCGCGCGCCGTCCGGCCGGCAGGCCGAACGCGCGGGCCAGATCCTCGCTGGCGTCGGGGATCGTCCGCACCGCCAGCGCGCGCGGCTTGAGCGGCGGAAGGGCTATTTTCATGGGAACCCTGGGAGGGTTCCCAAACCCTCCCGCGATGATACGCGGCGAGCAAAGCTCGCCGGCTCCTCACGCGTCACCTTCATTTTTGCGGGGCCGCCAGCACGACGCCCGACTTCTTCTCGCGCAGGATGCGCTCGATCGCGGCGGCGACGTCGGTCGCGGCGTCGGCGGGCGGGCGCCCGCGCGGGTTGATGTTGGAGATCACCTCGCGGTCGGCGTCGGTCGCCCCCGCCGCCGGCTGATAGATGTAGTAGGCCGACATCGAATCGGCGAAGCCGAGGCCGGGGCGCTCGCCGCACACGAACAGCGCCGCCTGTGCACCCACCAGCCGCGCGATCTCGTCCATGATCTTCACGCGCGAATGGCGCACGAAGAAGGGGGGCGCGTGGCCGATGCCGCGCGCCGCCAGCGCCCGTTCCAGCGACGCATGGAATTCGGCGAGGTGCTGGTTCAGCGCAGCGGCCGAAAGCCCGTCGCCATAGACGATGACCAGCGTCGGCGCCCGGCCGATCCGCTTGCCGATCTCGCCGCGGCCCTCCTCGGACAGCGTGCGCCCGAGGTCGGGGCGCTGCAGGAAGGTCGCCTTGTCGGGCGCGCGCGACGCCACCTCGAACATCCCGAGGCGCGCGAGCAGCTCGGGATCGACCTCGGACATGACGGCGTCCTTGGCGGCCGCGTGGTCGGCGCGGAACCGAAGCATCGTGTTCGTTCGGTAGCGCGGGCCGACCCGGCCGACCGCGACGCGCGCCGGGGTCGCGGCGAGGATGCGCGCCATCACCGGCGGATCGTAGGGCTCTCCGATGTTGACGCCCCGGTCGGGCGGGATCAGGAGCGCGCCCGCCGTCTCGATCTCGCGGTCCGCGGCGGCCGTCGCGCCTTGCTGGCGCGTCAGCGCGTCGCGCACCATCGCCTCGATGCGGGCGCGATCGACGGTCGGCGGCTTGGGCGTCGGCGGCTTCATGACAAGAGCGTCGGATCGCCGGCGCGCGGCGTCAGCTTGCCGTCGCGCATGATGCCCATCTCTTCCAGCCACGCCTCGAATTCGGGCGCGGGCCGGAACCCGAACAGCTGGCGCAGCGCCGCGCCGTCGTGGAACGACGTCGACTGGTAGTTGAGCATGACGTCGTCGCCCATCGGCAGCCCCATGAAGAAGTTGCATCCCGCGGTCGTCAGCAGCACTTCCAGGTTCTCGAGGTCGTTCTGATCGGCGTCGGCGTGGTTCGTGTAGCAGGCGTCGCAGCCCATCGAGATGCCGTGCAGCTTGCCCATGAAGTGATCTTCCAGGCCGGCGCGGGTGATCTGGCGCGCGTCGTACAGGTACTCGGGCCCGATGAAGCCGACCACCGTGTTGACCAGGAACGGGTGGTAGTGGCGGGCCAGCCCGTAGTTGCGCGCCTCCAGCGTCATCTGATCGGCGCCCTCGTGCGCGTCGGCGGACAGCGCCGAGCCCTGGCCCGTCTCGAAGTACATCACGTTCGGCCCGCGGCACTGCCCGAGCTTGAGCGTCATGTCCTGCGCCTCGTCGAGCAGCGGCAGCGTGACCCCGAAGCTGCGCAGGGCCTTCTCGGTGCCGGCGATCGACTGGAACATGAGCCCGAGCTGCGCTCCCTTCTCGAGCGCCTTCATCTGCGTGGTGACGTGGGCCAGGCA
>DATFXS010000520.1:0-9385 GCA_035315605.1 Polyangia bacterium | reverse complement strand
AGCCGCCCGCCAGCATCAGCGCGGCAGCGCCGGCCAGAGCGGCACCCGGCCAGGGCGCACCGAGGGCCAGCGCCGTCACCGAACCGATGAACGGCGCGGCCGCGAACACCGACGCCGTGCGCGCCGCGCCGATCAGCGACTGCGCGCGCAGGTAGCAGAAGAGGCTGATGCCGTAACCGACGGCGCCGATGGCGCCGATGGCGGCGATCGCGGCGAGCGGCGGACGCGGCTCGCCGGCCAGCGCGGCGGCCGCGATGGACAGGCCGCCGCCCAGCAGGCCCTTGGCGGCGACGATCGAGAGCGGATCGCGATCGGCGAACGTGCGCGAGACGATGTTGTCGAGCGCCCAGACCAGCATCGCGCCCGCGACCAGCGCGGTTCCGCTGCCCGCCCGTCCCGGGGCGCCCGACGGCGCCGCCGCGAGCAGCGCGCCCGCCAGCACCAGCGCCGCCGCGATCAGCGCGCGGCGGCCGAGATGCTCGCGGAACAGCAACCACGCGAGCAGCATCGTGAACGGCGCCTCCAGCGTCAGCAGCAGCGAGGTCGTGACCGCGTCGGTGCGCTTGACGCCCGCGACCAGGAGGGCCGGCGCGCAGACCGCGCCGAGCAGCGCGAGGCCGAGCAGCCGGCCGAAGGCGCCCGCCCTCAGCAGGCCGCTGCCGCCCGGCGGCCGGCGCCACGCGACCGCCCCGCCCGCGACGATTGCCGCGCCGAGGTAGAGCAGCCCGCCGCTCGTGAAGACGCCGACGCCCGCGCTCGCGAGCTTGAGGAGCGGCACCGTCGCGCCGAACGTCAGTGCCGCCACCGCGGCCAGCCCGACGCCGCGGCGAATCTGCGTCCGCTCGGCCATCCGCCGATCCGTCAGCCGGAGGGGAGGCTCGCCAGCAGCTTGGGCAGCGCGTTCGCGAACTGCCCCTTCGCCATCACGTCCGCGCAGCCCTTCGCGCGCGCCTGGTCCATGACGTCGGTGCGCTCGTGGTCGATGAACCCGACGGTGCGGACGGCCGACGGCGCGGGCGCCGCCGCCAGCGCATCCAGCGCGGACAGCGCGGCCGGCAGGCGCAGATCGACGATGGCCAGCTTCGCGCCGCGCGCCGCCTCCGCCCAGGCGGCCGGATCGCGCGCCGCCTGGACCGACACGCCGGTCGCCTTCGCCGCCTCGCGCAGCTTCGACGAGAACAGCATGTCCGAGATCATGTAGACGACGTCAGGCATGGGCTCGAAGGGCGCGACCAGCGCGAAAGAAGGTAATAAGGCCCCGAGCACCCGGTCGGCTGGTTACCGTTGCTCCATTCCTGGCCTGGCGGGGTTCGCCGGCGTTCCGTCGCCCGGGACCGCCCTTTATCTGGCACAGAACGGGCCGGAGATCCAGCGTCGCCGCCCGATGAGCTTACGGCGCGCGGGACGGGACCGCGACGCGCAGCGCGGTCCGGACGAGCGCCCGCGCGGCCTCCGACCGGGCGATCAGCGCCGCGACCGGCGGCGACGACCGGTAGTAGAGGTCGACCGCGGCACGGGCGATCGCGCTGTGGGCGACCGCCGCGTCGCGCGCCGCCCGCAACGCCCGGACCTCGGGCGCCAGGTCGGACCCAAAGGCGGCGGTCGCTATGAAGCAGCCGGAGAGCTGGACGTACTTGACCGGCGGTGTCCGGATGCGCTGGAAGGTCGGCGGCGAGGCGCCGCACTGCCCGCGCGCGACGATCCCGATCGCGTAGTCGGAGTCGGGCACCAGCCCGTCGATCGAAACATCGGTCTCGCTGTCCGGCGCGCCGACCGGGATGTTTCCCGCCGGCGTCCAGTCCGGGAACGTCGACGGGTCGATGGACGATCGGTCGCTGAGCAATACCGCCGCGCGGACGTCGTAGCCGAGGACGGGGCGGCCGTCTTCGTTCGACTGGTGGACGCGCAGCGTGGCCCCGCGCCCCGACGTCGCCGTGACGACGAACGCGACCGGCGTGGGCGGCACCGTGGACGTGCAGTCGATGGCGCCACAGTCCGAGCGCGCGACGTGGACGCGGCCCGGGCCGGTCGGTCCGTCGATCACCGCCAGCCGTCCGACGCCGCTTCCTGGATCGCTGCCGCTGCTGATCGTCCCGTCCGCGGCGTGCACGTCGCCGGTGGCGCCTGTCCAGTCGCCGTACCCCGCGATGTCGACGGCCGCCGCGCCGGCCGCCGTCCCCGCCCCTAGCGAGAACGGCACGCGGAACAACACCGACGGCGCGCCGATGTTCCCGTCCTGGCCGTAATCGTTGAAGCCGATCGCCTCCATCGGGTTGATGTACGAGTCGTGCTGGTTGGCCGCGTCGCTGTCGAATTCCTTCGCCACCTCGACGTAGAGCGCGTAGTCGCCGTCGGGCAGCGTGTCGGGGACGGCCCACGTGCTCGAGAACGGCACCCCGAACGGCGGCGTCGCCGCCGCCACGACATCGACGTCGTTCAGGAACGCGTACTGCGCCGAATCGCCGGGGTCGCACGATCCGATGTAAGCCGGCAGCATCGGGCAGGGCATCGCGCCGAAGTCGAACAGGTCGGCGCGCGGCGGGTAGTACGACTGCGGCATCGTCGCGTCCAGGCGGCCCTTGCAGCTCCGGAACCGTCCGCTCGGGCAGGTGATCGCGTCGACGACCTCGAACGGCTGCATGGGACGGCAGAAGTAGGGCTCGGGCGACGAGTTGTCCTCGTGGGTCGTCATCCAGTCGTCGTGCGCGTCTTCCATGATCACCTTCTCGTAAAGGTGTCCGCGCGCGTGCGCCCAGATCGGCAGCGCCATCTCCCGGCGGCCGTAGGGGAAGCGCGGCCCCGAGCGCATGTTCCAGACCCCGGGCCGGTTGCCGATGCCGTGCACCGCCACCGCGCTGGTCACCAGCAGTGTGTCGACGAAGCGCGCGCCGTCCGCGCTCTCGACCCAGACCGCGATCTGGGGGCCCATGTCGGGGTGGTGGGCGTCGAACGCGCAGCCGGTCGCGCCGCTCGCCCGAAAGCAGTCGGGCTGGAAGGTGAAGGTCAGAAGCGCGCAGGCGTGCCCGGCGCGCGGCGCCGCGCAGACGAGCAACAGCGCCGAAACGGCGAACGCGGCCGACGGCGGACGGCGGCGAGGACAACCGACCCGCATATCCGGCTAGCTTACCCGATAGACAGGCACGGCCGGTCGCCTGTAAAACGCTCGCCATGGCCGACAAGCTGAAAGTGGGGAGCCCGCCGCCCGCGTTCTCGCTGCCCGATCAGGACGGCGTCACCGTGAAACCGTCCGAGTACAAGGGCAAATGGCTGGTGCTCTATTTCTACCCGAACGACGACACGCCCGGCTGCACGACCGAGGCCTGCGACTTCACGAACGGCCTCAAGGACTTCGAGAAGCTGGAGGCGGCCGTGGTCGGCTGCAGCCCCAACAGCCTCGAGAGCCACAAGAAGTTCATCGCCAAGTACAAGCTGAAGGTGCGGCTGCTCTCCGATCCCGAGCACAAGGCGATGACCGCCTACGGCGCCTGGGGCGAAAAGGTCCTCTACGGCAAGAAGACGATCGGCGTCATCCGCTCGACGGTGATCGTCGGCCCCGACGGCAAGGTCGCCCACCACTGGGGCAAGGTGAAGGCCGCCGGCCACGCCGACGCCGTCCGCGAAAAGCTGAAAGAGCTGCGCGCCGCCGCCTGACCGGAGAATTTCGTGGGCTGACGGCCTGTCAGTCCGGGTCATCGACGCGCGTGCCACCGATGCTGGCGATCAGCGCGTCGATCCGCGGGTGGAACTTGCGGGCCAGCTCGAGCCAGGCTGGATCCTTGCGGAGAAACACGTCCTGGACGTCGTTCGGATAGGCCGTGGTCAAGCGGTAGACGCCCGCCGGCGCCCGTTGCTCGATCTCGATGCGGGCCTCGCACCCCTCCCACGACCCGATGATGGTGCCCCCGATGGCGGTGAAGTCCGTGTACGCGATCGGGTGCTCGGCTTCGACAAACTCGACTTCGAAGTTTTTAAGCCCGCGCAGAACGTCTTCCAGCTCCGCGAGTCGCCGCGTCGATGAGAAGAAATCCAAGCTGACCGCTCGGGCACTGGAACGAAAGACCTCCTGGACGGCGACGCTTCCAGCCACGATGCGCGCTTTGACCTCGTGACTCGCTTCGCCGTCGCCGCTCTCGAACTCGAAGACGGCGCCATCCTCCGCCGGCGACGGCCCACGGAAGCGGAGTCGCGCACCCGAGAAACTCTCAGCTCCGGCGAACGACCGGGGCTGGTCGAACACGATCCAGAAGGGGCCGTATGGTGAGGGTCTGGCGGGCTCCACGTCGAATACCAGCCTCCACTTCCACCGTACCGTCAGCTTGACGGCGCCCAGGTACACCCGCTCCAGCTCTTCGACCGTCGGAACCTTACCCGTCGTCGGCTCGTCCATCTCGCGTTTCCCCGGCCCCTACACATCCTGTCGACGAGGCCGCCCGGCGATGATAAACAATCCCGCTTGTTCCGGAGAGGTGGCTGAGTGGCCGAAAGCGCCTGATTCGAAATCAGGTTTGGGCGCAAGTCCAACGTGGGTTCGACTCCCACCCTCTCCTCGAAAAAATTAGCTCGGAGAGATGCCCGAGTGGCCGAAGGGGCACGATTGGAAATCGTGTGTACCGTGAGGTACCGAGGGTTCGAATCCCTCTCTCTCCTCCCGCTTAGAGCGTGATCGTGCGCAGGCCGAGGGCCGCGCGCAGGTCCGAGTACGCTTCCGACGTGCTCCAGATCGACAGGTCGCGGACGACGTCGGCGGGATCGATGCCGACCGGGACCGCGAGCGCCTCGCCCAGCCGCACCGCGACCTCGAGATCGCCCGCCAGCAGAAGGCCGGCGCGGATGGTGGTCAGGCAGGCGGCGCGCGCCCAGCGCGGCAGGCCGGTGCCGATGGCGGACAGGTCGCCGCCGTGCGTGGCGGCGAAGCGCTTCACCAGCACCGAGATCTGCTCGTTGACCTGGGGCGGCAGCGTCCGGCTCAGGAAGCCGGCGTACTGCTCGACCTCCGAGGTCATGTCGGGCGGGATCGTGCGTTGCGGATCCACCAGCCGGATGGCGGCGCGCATGGCGATCTCCAGCTCCGCCAGCGTCGGCACGAAGCCGGGCCAGCGGAGCAGGTGGTCGGGACGCACGGCCGCCAGCGTTCGCCCGACGACGAACGCCAGCTCCACGTCCGAATCGTTCTCGAACAGCTTCCGCCCGATCACCAGCGTCGGCACGCCGGGGATTGCGCCCCGGACGTTGACGACGTCGATCTCGCCCGGTGAATCGGGGACCAGATAGACGTCGGGCGGCGCGATGCCGAATACCTGGCTGCCGTACGCCAGCGCCTTGCAGACGACGGTCGGGTCGGTCAGCACGTTCCGCTGGTGCTTCTTCTTGAGGCCGAGATCCTTGGGTAGCTTGGCGCGCGCGCTGGCGATGGCCGGGCTCAGCGTCGCCAGCAGCTGCGAGATCCCGCGATCCTCGTCGGGGTGATAGAGCAGGCGCAGCCAGTGCTCCTCGGTCAGCCGGCCGTGCGCGCGGATCACGCCGCGCGGGCGGTACTGCTGGTAGAGCGTGGTCTCGTCGTGATCGGCGTGGCCGGCGCCGACCAGCACGGAGGCCGCCGCGTGCGCGTCGTCGAGCTGGCCCAGCTCGACGAAAAGGCGGAGCATCGTCTTCAGCTCGGGCGCCATCTCCGCGGGCGAGGCGGCCCGCTGCACGAGGGCGCGGTGGGCCGCGATCGCCTTCGGGTAGGTCGGCGGGCCCGCCAGGCGATAGAGCTCGGCGAGGATCCGCCGCCGTTCGGTCGATTCGGGATCGAGGTCGGCCGCCACCTCGAAGGCGGCGACGGCGGACGGGTAATCCTTGAGCCGCGTCCGATAAATTTCGCCCAGGCCGTGCCAGAGCGCGAGCAGCGCCGGCCGCTTGTCGGGCGCCACGTCGCTTCCCATCCGTTTGAGCTGCCGGCGGTACGTCCGCTCCTGGGTCTTCCAGTCGTGCGCCGTGGTCAAAAGCGTGTCGATCCGTTCGAAGGTCTTGAGGTCGTTCGGGTCGGCGTCCAGCGCCCGTTCGTAGACGTCGACCGCTTCGGCCGGCGCGTGAAGCTCGTCGACCAGAATGTTGCCGGCCGCGACGTAGTACGGCGCGCGGTATTCCGCCTCCGTTTGATCGGCCAGCTTCAGCAGCAGCGCCACCGACTGCTTCCACTGCCGGGTCTCGCTCAAAAGCTCCAGCAGCCGGTGCATGATCGACCGCTCGTCGGGCCAGATCTCCAGGGCCGCCATGTAGGCGGCGATCGCGCGCTGCGGGTCCTGGCGCCGCTCGTGGTGGATCGTCGCGACGTGCTCCAGCAGCTCCAGCTTCTTCTTTCGGTCTTCGGTGACCGACAGCAGCGCCTGGGTGTGGCGGACGACGGCGTCGTCGTCGCCCGCTGTCTTCGCGGCGCCGACGAGCGCCTCCAGCACCACGCGCCGGCGCGGCTCCAGCGCCAACGCCTTCTCCAGCGGCGCGATCGCGCGGGCCGGCTCGCCCGCGCTGACGTGGGCCAGGCCGAGGCGCTCCAGCGCCGCGAGCATCTCCGGGCGCTTCAGCTCGCCGGCGTGCCCGGCGATCAGCGCCTCGTGCGCGGCCGCCGCCTCCGGCCACTTCTCCAGGCGAAACATCAGCGCCGCCAGGTCGCGGCGCGCCGCCAGCGCATGCGGACCCTCGCCTTTCGCCTCCAGCGCCTTCGCATAGGCGTCGGTCGCGCGCGGAATGTCGCCCAGCTCCTCCGTCGCGCGCGCCAGCTGATACCAGAGCCGCGCCTTCTCGTCGGCGGATCGCTCGGGCAGTCCCAGCGCCGGATCGAGCTGCCCGATCAGGTGCTCGACGAGCGGCAGAAGGCCGCTCCAGTCGCCGCGCTTGAAACGGATCGCCGCCAGCTTGTCGATGATGTCCGTCCGCGTCGGATCGAGCAGCAGCGCCTCGCCGTAGATCTCCGCCGCCTGGTTCTCGTCGTCCAGCTGGTTCGCGCAGATGTCGGCCGCCTCACCCAGCAGGCGCAGGCGTTCATCGACGTCCGGAACGGAGGCGGCCGCCCGCGCCAGCAGCTGCCGCGCTTTCAGCCAGTCGCGCCGCTCGCGGTAGATCGCCGCCAGCGTCACCATGCTGGGCACGTGATTCTCGCCGCCCGGCGTGGCCAGCGCCTCGACCAGCTGCTCCTCGGCGCCGCGCACGTCGCGCAGGCGATCTTTCAAGATCGCGCCCAGCCGGTGGCGCGCGACCAGCCGCTCCGCGTCCGCGCCGGGCGGCAGCGCCGCGACCAGCTTGCGCCACGCATCGGCGGCCCCGTCCCAGTCGGCGGTCTCCTCGCTCAGGGCCGCCAGGCCCGCCAGCGCGCCGGTGTGTTGCGGCTCGTAGCGGAGCACCTCGCGGTACGCCTCGAGCAGCTTGTACGGATCGTCGTGCACGAGCTCGTGCTTGCGCGCCACGATGTCGACGTAGGCGTCCCAGTTGCGCTGGCGCTTGTACAGATCCTCCAGCAGCGCCAGCGCGCCGCCGTGCGTGGGCGCCAGGTTCAGCGCGGCGCGCGCGGCGTTGGCCGCCTCCTCGGGCATGCCGAGGCCGCTCTCGCTCCAGAACGCGATCTGGACCCACAGGTCCGCCGACTGCTTCGGATCCTCGAGGCCCGAGGCGACCTCGGCGGTGATCGCGACCAGCTGGGGCCAGCAGCCGGCGCTGCGCGCGACGCGCTCCATCTCTTGGACGACGCGCCCGCTCGTTGGATCCTGCTCCAGCGCCGCCTGCAGCGTCACGAGGGCGCCGTTCGGATCGCCCAGCCGCCGCTCGTAGATCTCGGCGACGTGACAGAGCACGGTCGCGCGCTCGGCGACCGACGGCGCGGTCTCCGCCTCGTTCAGGAGCTGCTCGATGCGCGCGGGCCAGTCCTCCCCGGAGGGCGGCGGCGGTGGTGGCTGATCGATGAGGTCCTCGCTCATTTATCCGTTCATCCGCCCGTCTATCCACCCAGCTGCGCGCGCATCGACGCGACCAGCTCGCGCTCGGGCGGCTTGCGCCGCGCGGGCGGCAGCGTCTTCATGTACGCGACCATCGCGTCGATGTCGGGCTCGCTCATGCCCGAGATGTGCGGAATCAGAAGCGACATCGGCGGCGCGAACTTCTTCCCGTCCAGGCGCGTGCCGTTGCGCAGCGCCTGCTTGATCGCGTCGGCGCTGTACCGGCCGAGGCCGGTCTCGTTGTCGCCGCTGATGTTGGCCGCGTAGACCTTGCCGAGGCCCGGGTCCTCGAACGGCACCTCGCTGCCCGCGAACGCCAGCGGATCGGTCTCGGGCCGCGGCCCCCTGTCGGCCAGCGAGTGGCAGTCGCGGCACGCCGCGATGCGCATGAGGTAGTGGCCGTACTCGAGCTGGTTCGCCCGGTCGGGCTGCGCGACGCCCACGATCGGTTTGTGCATCTGCACGCCGATCGTGTTGAACAACATCTTCTGCATGAACCCCAGTTTGTTCGCCTGTCGCGGCCTCGCCTGCCTGTAGGGCGGCACCGTGCGCAGGTAGGCGACCACCGCGCGCGCGTCCTCGTCGGATAGGTGCTGGTACGCGTCGAACGGCATCAACGGCGTCATGAAATGGCCGTCCCGCGAGACGCCGTCGCGCAGCGCGCGGAGGATCTCGTCGTCCTTCCAGCTGCCGATGCCGGTCTCGGGCTCGGGCGTGATGTTCGGGACCCATACAGAGCCGATCCCCTTGTCGTCGTAGACGCTGCCGCCGCCCAGGTACGCGTCCGTCCGCTCGGGCTCGGTCAGGTTGTTGCCGTGCTCGCGGCTGGTGTGGCAGGCGCCGCAAAACAGAACATTGTTGACCAGATAGCTGCCGCGCTGCAGGCGTTCGGGCTTGGCCTCGATCGGGTCGCCGCTCACCGCGCGCACGTATTTTCCGTGACATCCGGCGACGCACAGCGCCGCGAGAAGTCCCAGCGTTCTGGTCATCCAACTGTCTCCAGGGGAGGAGTCTCCGGGGGAGGGGAATTAAGACCATTAACATGACCTCGCCCCGCGCGGGGGCCCGAAGTCCCAGGCGTTGATGTCCGCACTTGACGCGCTCGTCAGGGCGCGTTCTCGATCTTCGCTTCGCCGATCTAGAGCGGTCCGGCCGCCGTCGCCGGCAGTGTCAGGAGTTCGCCAGCGTGGTTCACCACGGCGTCGAAGCTGGTCGGGACACCGGCGGCGACCTCGGCCGTCGCGCCCGCGAGGGTGAACCGCGACGCCGAGGGCGCCTCGAGCTTGAAGTGAACCGCAAACCGGCCGGCGGGGAGCGGTCCGCCGCCAAGCCGCAGACGGAGCGCCGTCGGATGATCCTGCTCGCCGCGTACCTGGACGCCCTCGGGTGAGCCGGCGAGGGGCGACGAGGCTGCGAGC
>DATFXS010000519.1:0-13925 GCA_035315605.1 Polyangia bacterium | reverse complement strand
ATCTTTCGCCCGCGCGTCACCGGCTGAAGCCGGCCCGCGAGCCCCGACATGACGACCCCGCGCGGGTTGTCGAGGTCGGCCTTCAACGCGGACACGGTCGGATACCGTTCGGCCGGATCGCGGCGCAGCGCGCGCAGCACGATCTCCTCGGCCTCGGGCGACAGGCGTGGGTTCAGCGTCCGCGGCGCGGGCGGATCGCCGATCGTGCGGGCGCTGGCCACGACGAACGGATCGTCGCCCGGGAACGGCGCCTGCCCGGTCACCATCTCGTACAGCATCGCGCCGATGGCGTAGATGTCGACGCTCTTGCGCCCCCGCGCCCGCCGGATCTGCTCGGGCGCCGCGTAGTTCGACGACGCGATCGGGGGCGGCGCGCCGCGCAGCGCGAAACGCGCGGTGACGGCCGCGTGGGCCAGCCCGAAGTCGATCAACCGAATGGTCCCGTCGGGGCACAGGATCACGTTCTGCGGCTTCACGTCGTAGTGCACGACCCCGTGATCGTGAACGTGCGCGACGGCGGCGCAGACCTGGCTGGCGATCGACAGCGCCTCGGACTCGGGCAGCTGGCCTTTGGCGCGCATCTGCTCGGACAGCAAGCGGCCTTCGACGTATTCGGTGACGATGTAGAAGCGCCGCTTGTCGAAGGGAAGCGGGACGAACTTCAGAACGTATGGATGATCGAGCTGGCGGCCGATCTCCTCCTCGCGCTGGAACAGCGACCAGGCGCCGGTGCCGCTCGAGAAGACGGGAAGCGGAACCTTGACGACGACCGGCCGGCGATCGTTCGCCAGATCCTCGGCCTTGAAGATGGTCGCCATCCCGCCCTTGCCGAGCTCCTCGGTCAGCAAGAAGCGGCCGTCGAGGGTCGCTCCGGGCTTCGCGTCAGCGGCGCGCATGGGTCTTGGCGATGTTCTCACGAGCGCGGACTTGCGAATGAATCCGCACGGTCCAGATCCTGCAGCACGCTTCGTGCCGTCGCGAGCAGACCGGTTTGAGGCGGGGACTGCTCCGCGGATCCTTTCGATTTGCAATCCCAGGGTGTGCCCAACGTGCATTTTGCAAATGCGTCGCCGTTTCGCCGGCTGTCCACGGTGCTGGGAGGCGCCACGCTCGTCAGCGTCGCGGCGCTGCTGGCGTGGGACGCGTTGCCCGACAGATTCCCGGCGCGCGCGCACGACTGCCTGGCCGCGCTGCCGCTCGCGCTGATCGCCGTCGCCTGGATCGTCCATCGCGCGAGCCAGCGGCCGTCCCGCGCCGTGCTGGTCAAGGCGGGCATCCTCGCGGCGGCGTTCCTGTTCTGGGCGGCGAATCAGCTCTGGCCCGATTCCGCCCGCGCCACGCTCTGGAACGATCTCGCGGTCGTCCTCTTCGTGCTCGACGTCTGGCTGGCGGCGCGGGAGCGGCCGCGCAAGATGCCGGCGGGCGGAGGCGAGCTCTGACCAGCCTTCACAGGAGCGGCGACATCAGGCGCGCGCCGGCCTCGCCCAGCCGGCGGAACAGAGACTGCTGGGACAGCACCGCGGCGTCGATGGCGCGGCTGTCGCGCAGATCGGCCTCGAACGCGTCGGCCAGCCGGCCGGTCAGCTCGCGGTCGTAGGCGAGGGCGGTCAGCTCGAAGTCGAGGCGGAAGCTCCGGTTGTCGAGGTTCGCGGTGCCGACGATGGCGAGGTCCTGGTCGATGACGATGGTCTTCGCGTGAATGAAGCGCGGCAGGTACTCGTAGACCCTGACGCCGCTGGCCACCAGCTCGGGCATGTAGCTGCGCGCGGCGAGATCGATGAGGCGGCTGTCCCCGCGCAGCGGCACCAGCAGCCGGACGTCGACGCCGCGCTGGGCGGCGGTGCACAGCGCGGTGATGATGGCGTCGTCGGGCACGAAGTAGGGTGTCGTCAGCCAGACGCGCGACGACGCCCGCGTGATCGCCGTGAAGTAGGTGCCGTGAATGGTCAGCTGATCGTGATCGGGGCCGGAGCCGACGATCTGGACGACGCGCGTGCCGGTCCCGTCGCGGAGGCGGAACAGATCGCCCGGGGCGGACGGTAGGGCGTCGGTCGCGAAGTACCAGTCCTCGATGAACAGCCGCTGCAGCGCCAGCACCGCCGCCCCGTCGACGCGCAGGTGCGTGTCCCGCCAGTACGTCTTCGACAGCTCGGCGCTCTGCGCGTCGGCGATGTTCATCCCGCCCGTGAAGCCGACGACGCTGTCGCACACGACGATCTTGCGGTGGCAGCGGAAGTCCACGCGGCGCGTGCGGATCCAGCGCAGCGAGATCGGGTTGAACCAGGCGACCTCGGCGCCCGCGTCACGCAGCGGCCGCAGGAATCGCTTGCCGAGGTGCGACGATCCCGACCCGTCGACCAGCAGGCGGACGGCGACGCCCGCGCGCGCCTTCGCCACCAGCAGGTCGCGCAGCCGCGTGCCGATCCGATCCGGCTCGAAGATGTAGTACTCGAGGTGGACGTGGTGGGTGGCCGCCTCGATGTCCCGGATGATGGCCGCGTAGGCCGACGCCCCGTCGACGTACAGGTCCAGCGAATCCGCGTGAAGGGGCGGCGGCTCGCGCATCGCGATCGGCACGCGGGCCACCTGCACTTGGTCCTGGCCGTGCGCGCGGATCAACTCCATCGCGCCCAGAGCGTCCTCGACGACGCGCCGGCCGACCCGGCGCCGCAGCTGCTTGCGTTTGAGGCGCAGCGGGCCGAGCAGCCGGTACAGGACCAGCCCGGCGATCGGCAAGAAGATGAAGACCAGCAGCCAGGCCAGCGTCGCGGTGGCCGAGCGCCGCTGCAGCAGGATCACGCCGGCCGAGACGGCGACCCAGGCTGTCAGCAGCGTCGTCCAGATCGCCCACGTCATCGGCTGCCCGCGTCCGGGGCGAGGGTGCGTTTCATGCCGCTGCGCATGCTAGCTTGACCCGGTGTCCGATTGGTTCCGAACGTTTTTCGACGGGATCTGGCTGGAGGTGCAGCGGGGCTTCTTCCCGGCGGAGGAGACCGAAAAGCGAGCCGCGATGATCGAGCGCCTGCTGGCGCTGCGGCCCGCATCGCGCGTGCTGGACGTGCCGTGCGGCAACGGGCGCCTCACCGTGGCGCTGGGACGGCGGGGCCACACGCTGACGGGAATCGACTTCACGCCGGCGTTCATCGCCGAGGCGCGGGCGGCGGCGGGCGGTCTGACGCTGACGTTTCTGGAGCGCGACATGCGCGTCCTCGACGATCTGTCGGGCTTCGACGCCGCCTTCAACTACTGGGGCTCGTTCGGCTACTTCGACGACGCGGGCGACGAGGCGTTCGCCGCGGCGGTCTGCAAGACGCTGGTACCGGGCGGGCGCTTCCTGATCGAAGGCAACCTGACCGAGACCCTGATCCCCGTGTTCCAGGCGAAGGGGTGGTCGCGGATCGGCGACACGACGATCCTCGAGGATCGCCGGCTCGATCTGGCGACGTCGCGCATCGAGGTCGAGTGGACCTTCATCCGGCAGGGCGTCGAGGAGCGAAAGCTGGCCTCTTTCCGCCTGTACTCGGCGCACGAGATGGTGGGGCTGCTCGGGCGCGCCGGCTTCGCGTCGGTCCGCCTGCTCGACTTCGCGACTGAGGCGCCCCTGACGACGGCCTCGCGGCGCGCGCTGGTGGTCGCCACGAAGTGATGCGATGAGGAAGAGAACGATCACCGTCAAGGCACCGGGCGCGGACTACGAGATTCGCGTGATCGGCGGCGGTCACGCCCCGCTGCGCGATTTCTACCACGCGCTGCTGCGGCTCCCCTGGTCGGGGACGATCGCCGCGATCACGGCGGCCTACCTGATCGCCAACGCGCTGTTCGCGATCGCCTACCTCGAGATCGGAGGCGTCAGCCACGCGGCGGTCGGGTCGTTCAAGGACGCGTTCTTCTTCAGCGTGCAGACGATGGGGACGATCGGCTACGGCGCGATGTTTCCATCGTCGACGTCGGCCAACGTCGTCGTCGTCATCGAATCGATCGTCAGCTTGCTGCTGACGGCGCTGGCGACCGGGCTGGTGTTCGCCAAGTTCTCGCGGTCGACGGCGCGCTTCGTGTTCACGCGGCGCGCGGTGATCTCGCTGGTGAACGGCGCGCCGACGCTGGCGTTCCGGCTCGGCAACGAACGAGGCAATCAGCTGGTGAACGCCCAGATCCGGATGGTGATGGTGCGCTCGGAGACGTTGCCGGAGGGCGGCACGTTCTACCGCATGCTGGATCTGCACCCGACGCGCGAGCGCGCGCTGTCGCTGTCCCGGTCGTGGAACGTGCTGCACGTCATCGACGCGTCCAGCCCGCTCGCCGGCGAGACGCCCGTGTCGCTGGCCGAAAAGGAGATCGAGCTGACCGTCATGGTGATCGGGACGGACGACGTCTCGATGCAGACCGTGCACGCCAGCCACCGCTACTTCGCCAGGGACATCGTCTGGGGCGCGCGGATGGCCGACGTGCTGAGCGAGACGGCCGACGGCAACATGCTGCTGGACCTCAGCCGCTTTCACGACGTCGAGCCGACCGCGCCGACGCCCGATTTCCCGTATCCCTAGAGGTGGCGACCCCGATGCCGGAGCGGACGGAGCGCGACCAGCCCGATCACCTGTCGCTTCAGGCGCATCGGCGAATCGTCGGGTCGGTGGGCCTGCTGCTGCCCGCGCTGGTCTATCTGTGGGCTGGCGTGCGCCCCACCGCCGGCCTGCCGCGCTGGAAGCTGCTCTGGTCCGTCAGCGCCTACTACTACACCGGCGCGGTCGGCGTGCTGGTCGGCCTGCTGTTCGCGCTGTCCCTCTTCCTGTTCAGCTACCGGGGATATCGGGGCGTCTGGGCCGATCGCATCGTCGGTTGCACGGGCGGTCTGGCCGCGCTGATCGTGGCCCTGTTCCCGACCATCGCGCCCGAGGGTCTGTCCAGCCCGTCGTGGTGGACGCCGAGGACCGGCGTCATTCATTACATCGCGGCGGTCGCGCTGTTCGTCTCGTTCATCCTGTTCGCGGTCTGGCTGTTCAGGAAGTCGGACACGCCGCGCCGGCGTGACCGCCCGCCCGACAAACGCCGCCGCGACGACATCTGCCTCGGCTGCGGCCTGGTGATGATCGCGTGCGTCATCTGGGCCGGGGTCGCGAGCTTGCTCGACAAACCAATCTTCGTGCCCGAGTCGATCGCCATCGTGGCCTTTTCGATCTCCTGGCTGGTCAAGGGCGAGGCGCACGCGCCCGTGATCCGCGCCGCCCGCAAGATGCTCGGCCGCGGGTAGAGCGCATCTCGTAATTCGCTCCGTTCGCTTCTTCGTCGGGGGCCGTGGACGTTGTGTTCCCCTCCCGTGCTCAAACACCCCTACGCGGCAGGATCCGGATCTGCTCGACGAGCGTGCGTGGCCGCTCCGGGAACTGCGCGCGGGAGGGGAACACAACGTCCACGGCGCCTCGACTATGGCGCTTCACTGCGCCCGAAAGCTGCTCGTTTCAAGGCGTAGCGAAACGTCGGGTTGAGAAGGACGTGGGCTGTGTGTGCCCCTCCGCGCGCAGTTCCGCAGCGGTCTGCTGAGTCTGCCGAGGAGATCTGGAACCGACCCGCGAGGACTGTTTGAGCACGGAGGGGCACACACAGACCGCGGCCCCCTCAACCCAATGCCGAGCGGAGCCCGGTCGCGAAGGGAGGCGGCCCCCCCTTTTCAGCAGCTGTCGCCTTTGCCGGCGTGTTCGCAGTCGACGAAGGTCTGCAGGAAGTCGGCGCGTTGCTTGACGATGTCGCGCAACGTCTGGACGGCGGTATGAAACTGGGCCGGTGTCGCCCAGGCGTGCGGATCGGACGTGGCGGCGTCGCTGATCTGCTGCGACCAGGTGTCGATCCACCCCTGGATCTGCGAGACGTCCCATTGCGAGAGCGCGGACGCGATCGCGTCGACGTACTTCTTCTGCGTGGCCGGATCGTTCATCGCCGCCGTCCAGATCGGGCTGGGCGTCGGCTGCGGCTGGGCGCGTCCCACCCACCAGTGGATCGGGTGAGCGTTGAACGGCGTCAGGTCGTTCTCCGTCATCCAGTCGAAGGTCGAGTCGGTGTCGTTCGGAAGGAACACGAAACCGTTGCCCGCGTCGTAGATGTAGAAGTTGTGGACGCCGCCGTAGAAGCCGTCGGCGTCGTTGATCAGCGCCTCGCCCGCCCACTCGTGCACGGATGAATCCAGGTCGACGACGGCCGAGACGCTGGCGATGTCCGTCGCCTGCTTGAACGCCATCAGCTTGGCCGTGTCGGACGTCGTGGCCGTCTCGGGCTGGTTGGCGGCCTTCCACAGATCGCCGTTCGGGTGGTTCGGGAAGAACTGCTTGATGACGTTCTTGGCGGTGTTCTCCTCGGCGGTGAACAGGCCGTAGTAAGCGCCGTTGATCTCGACGCGCGCGCTGGCCGCGCAGCCGGCGGCGATGCCGGCCTGCCGGAACCAGGCGTGCGCGATCCGGTCGTGCATGAAGGTCCAGTCGTCGCGCGGCATGTCGAACACCAGCTTCTCGACGCCGTGGAAGGTTCCGTTCGGATTGCTCTGGTGGAACGAGATGTCGAACTGCATCTTGGCGCGATCGCCGTCGAGCATCACGGTGTGCAGCCACGACGACTGCCCGTGCAGCTTGAACGTCGCATCGGAGACGGTCTCCGATCCCATGTGGAACGTCACCGGGTGGCGGCTCACGAAGTCGTTGCCCTGGGCGAGCAGCGCCGCCGTGTTGTTGAACTCGCCCTGGATGCTCGCCATCACGTCCGGCGCGATGTCGATCGAATAGGTGCGCACCATGCTCTGATCGAACAGGTCGGAACAGGGCGGCGCGCCGTTGGTCCCCGTTCCGGGGGCGCTGGCGCCGGTGCCGCCGCCGCCGCCCGACGATGCGCCGGATCCTCCGTTGCCGGTCGACCCGCCGGTCGAGCTGGACTTCGATCCTCCGCAGGCGGGCAAGAGGGCGGCGATTGCCGCGGCGATCAGGGGAATTCGAATCGGCTCAGGCGCGCGCGTGAAGCTCATTCGCTATGCCCAAAGCGAACGCCGTGCCACGCGCGCGCGGGCGTCCGCACGGCCGGCGCCGTTACGGTTCACGCCCAGATCTCGACAGCTGCGGTTTCCCGCAGGAAGCGATCAGCCGGGCGTCGCCAGCAGCAGCGCCGTCGTCCCGTCGGTCAGCACGGCGCTGAACAGAACCTGGCCTCGCGTGTTGATGATCGAACCGCCGGACGGAAAGGTGACGAAGGGGTTGTTGAGGAGGCCCGCGACCGTTCCGACGCCGGGGATGACCGTCCCGGTGCGCGCCACCAGCCGCATCGTTCCGCCGGCGCGGACGTAGAGTCCCGTGTCGGGCGCTTCGGCCGGTCCGGTGTCGAGCCCGGCGGTGAAGGTCACGTCGCCGCCGTTGTTGATGCTGTAGTTCTGGATGATCGAGCTCGAGGTCGCGAAGTGGCCGCCGCCCGGCATGGCGTCGCCGGGACGCGCCACCGCCTGCAGCTGTCCTTTCGAATAAAGGAAGACGCCGCCGGGGCCGAAGCCCTGCGGGTCGCTGCCGAGGTCGCCGACGAAGAGGATGTCGCCCCGGCTGTTCAGCACGGGACCGAAGGCGATGTTGAAGGTGCCGCCACCCGGGGCCGCATCGCCATGGTGCGCGATGGAGATGATCGGGCCGTTCGGGGCTTGCTTCAGATAGATGCTCTCGCCGCAGATGATGCGGTCGGTCTGCGCCGAGCCGAATGTGTCGCAGGGATCGCCGGCGACGTGCGCGCCGAAAGCGATGGCGCCCGCGTCGTTGATCCACGGGTTCTGGGCGAAGTCGAAGTTGGAGCCGCCCGGCGCGGGATCGCCGGGGACAGCGACGCTGGTGATCGCGCCGCTGCGGTCCTGGCGGAACACGCCGACGCCGAGGTTGAAGTCCGGGGGGCTGGGCGGGCTGGCGATCCCGTGCTCGGTGTTGATGATCCCGGCGAAGACGACGTCGCCGCCGTTGTTGATCCAGGCGTGGATGTCCGATCCCTGGAACACGCCGCCCGACGGCGCCGGCGTCACGAACGGCGTGACGATGGCGGTCGTCGCATTGCGGTTGGCCGTGAAGCGATAGACGCCGGAGTTCATCCCGAGCGGAAGCGTGAACGGATCGCCGTTGAAGGCGAACGCCATGTTGCCGCCGTCATTCAGCGAGGCGTGGCCGAAGATGCCGAACGGTCCGAACGTTCCGCCGCCCGGAGCGGGCTGGCCGCTGCGGATGATCTGCGCGATCGACGTCCCGCGCCCGAGGAAGACACCTTCGCCTCCGGTGCTGACGTCGGCGGCGTACGAGAACTGGCCGCTGCTGTTGAGCGCGCCCGGCTCGAAGTCGAACGCGTACGTCCCGCCGCCCGGCGCGGCTGTGTTCTGCCGGGCGAGCGACGCGATCGAATAGCTCTTGGCGGCCGCGGCCTCGTCGACCGGCGCGCCGTCCCCCATGAGCTCGCCGCAACTCGCAAGCAGCGGCGACGCCGACAGGAACAACAACGGAAGCAGTGACCGCGTGGCTCTCTGGAGTTCCATGATTCCCCCTCGCTTGGCCAGTGAACTGCGCTTCGGGTGAATGAAGCCCAGGGCCCGTGTACACCAGGTCCAGCTGCCGACGCATCAGGTTAACAATTGATTTCCGCTCTTCCACGAGCCAGGAGCGGCCGAGTCTCGACCGGCGTCGCCCTTTTCCCGCGAGGGCATAGGTTTCAGAAGGAGGGCGCGATGCGGAGGCTGACGATGGCGGACAGGAGCGCGACGGTGCCGAGGTTCCCGCTCGCGTTTCTCAGTGGGGTGGGACTCGGCTCTTTGCTCGCGTATTTCGCGGGGTTTTTCGGGTCGCGGCGGCTCGGCCGGCGCCGGCGGGCGCTGGCCGGCGCGGCCGCGCGACACATGGCCCGGGTGGGCGTGAGACGGCTCGGCCGATCGAAGCGCGGCGTGATCAACCACGCGCGCGGTCTGGCGGCGCGGTTGCGGTCGCGCTTGCGCCCGGAGCCGGCGTCGGACGAAGTGATCGAGGCGAGGGTGCGCGCCGCGCTGGGGCGCGTGTCGAGCCACGTCTCCGCCATCGAGGTCGCGGTGCAGGATGGACAGGTCGCCCTGGAGGGACCGGTCCTGGAGCGCGAGCACAGGCGGGTGGTCCGGACCGCGCGGCGCGTGCGCGGCGTGCGCGCGCTCGACGATCGGCTGGAACGGCACCGGCGCCCGAAAGCGTTCGGTCTGCATGACGGGCGACCGCGTTCGGCCGCGCACCGGCGCCGCTGCGCCGACGTCATGAAGACGGTCCCACAGGCGGTGCGTGAAGATGATCCGCTGCGCCTCGCCGCGGAGATCATGTCCGCGGCGAACATCGGTTTTCTCCCGGTCTGCGACGACGGGGGACGGGTCGTCGGCACGATCACCGATCGAGACATCGTCGTGCGCGCCGTTGCGCCGGGGCTGGACCCCGACGCTCGTCGCGTCGGCGAGGTCATGAGCCGGAACGTCGTCTCCTGCCGGCCTGACGACGAGCTGTCGCTGGCCGAGCAGTTCATGGCCCACTATCAGGTGTCGCGGCTGGTCGTCACCGACGACGACGACATCCTGGAGGGCATCATCAGCCTGTCCGACATCGCGGAGTACGAGCCGGCGGCGCGCGCCGCTCGCACCTTGCGATCGATCGCGGCGCGGGAAGCGCCGCGCCCCTCCTGAAGAAAGGGCCGTGCGACGATGCGAGACCAACGGCCAGTGCGGGTTGCGGATGCGATGCGCGCCTCACCGCTGTCCCTGAGCGAGAGCAACACGCCACGCGCCATCCTGGATGCGATGGAGCGGGAGGGCCTCGATGAGCTCCCGGTCGTTGCCGCGGACGGCACGCTCCGGGGCACGGTCGAGCGGCGCGCCGTCGAGCGACGGCTCTACGACCGCGGCGACGAGGAGGCGCCGGCGGCGGCGATCGCGGAGGAGACGGTCGTGCACGCGACCCGCGACGAGCCGATCGAGGACGCGGTCGACGCGATGCTGGAGGCCGAGGTCGAGGTGCTTCCGGTCTTATCGTCCGACCGCCAGCTGGAGGGGCTGCTGGTGCTGGACGATCTGCGCGACGATCACGAGCTGATCGAAGGCGTCGAAGGCGCGCGACAGCGGCGGGCGGTCGCGGCCGGGGCAGGCGTCGCGCGCATGACGCTGGCCTGCAGCCTGGTCTCTGCGGCGCTCGGCTTCGCGCTGTTTGCGTTGTGGCTCGACGGGCCCGGCTACGGTCTGCCGACCTGGGTCGCCTGGGGGGACGGGCTGGCCGCGCTGCTCGCATTCATCGGGGCCGTGGCCGCAGCCGCGCATGAGATGTTCTCGGTCCCGCTGTGGGCGGTCGCGGGCGTCGGGCTCTGCTTCACGGCGGCCGCCGCGCACGCCTGGCACCACGGTCCGGGGGCGACCTGGCTTCAACTGGCGCTCGCCATTCCGTTCCTGCTGCTGGTCGTGGTCATCGGAGCCGCGTTGCCGGCGCGCCGCCACGCTCGTCGAATGTCGCTTGCCGGCCAGGCGCGCTGACGCGAAGATCGCACCGTGACGAGCCGACGCGTCTCGATCCTGGTGGCGGCTGCGCTGGCCGGGCTGCTGTCAGCGGCGGCGCCGCGCGCGGCCCGGGCGACGGACTACGCGGTCAGCCCGACCGGCAGCGACACGGCCACCGGCCTGTCAGGCGCGCCGTGGCGGACCATCCAGCGCGCGCTGACGACCGTCAAGGCGGGTGACACCGTCACCGTCGAGGACGGAACGTACGCGGGGCTGGCGTGCGACGGCGTGTCGGGAACGGCGGCGGCGCCGATCGTGTTTCGGTCCCGGAACCGCTGGGGCGCCAAGATCACCTCGGCGACCAGCGCATCGACGCAGGATTTCGTGCAGCTGGCGTCGTGCAGCTTCATCACCTTCGACGGCTTCGAGGTGTCGGGCGCGCCGCGGTCGGGCATCGCGATCCTCGGCAACGTCAACGACGGCAGCGACGCCCGCGGCGTCATCATCCAGAATTGCTTTTCGCACGACAACGGCGGCACCTCGACGGCCGGGCGTCACGACGGCATCTTCTCCGGCTTCGCGCTGGATCTGACGATCCAGGACAACCGCATCGACACGGCCGGCGAGCACGGGATCTACGTCTCGAACGCCGCCGACAACCCGGCCATCCTGCGCAACGACGTCTCGAACACCGGCAACAACTGCATCCAGATCAACGCCGACCTCAGCACGGGCGGCGACGGACTGATCTCGAACTGGCGGATCGAAGGGAACACGGTGCGGAACTGCAAGGGCTCCGCCGGTTTCAACCTGGACGGGGCGATTCACGGCGTCGCGCGCAACAACGTCATCTTCAACGCCGCGAAGGCCGGCATCGCGATGTTCCAGATCGACGGCGCCGAGGCGTCGCACGACAACCTGATCGTCAACAACACGATCTACGATCCGGTCGGTTCGCGCTCCGCCATCCAGGTCGCGGACGGCGCCAACAACAACGTCATCTTCAACAACATCTTGATCAGCCAGTCCACCGGCCTCGAGGTTCAAAACGTCACGGGGCTGCAGCACGACTACAACCTGGTGTCGTCGTACTCGGGCACGACCGCGTCGGCGCACGAGGCGACGCCGGCCAACGCCGCGGCGCTGTTCCTCGACGCGGCGGGCGGCGACCTGCGGCTCGCGGCGCTGACGCCGCCGCTGGCGGTCGATCAGGGCGCTGCCAGCCTGGGCGGAATGTCGGCGCCGACGACGGACCTGCTCGGCGCGCCGCGGCCGGCCGGCGCCGGTTTCGACATCGGCGCCTACGAATCCGGATCGGTCGCGCCGCCGACGGGCGGCACCGGCGGCGGGTCGGCCGGCGCCGGCGGCAACGCGGGCCGCGGCGGTGCGGGTGGCGGCAGCGCGGGCACCGGCGGCGCCGGCGGGCGCGGAGGCGCCAGCTCGGGCGGCAACGGGGGCGCCACCGGAGGCACCGGCGGGGCAGGCTCACCGCCCGGGGCAGCGAGCGGCGGGTGCGGGTGCCGCGCGGCCGGACCGGGCGGGGCGATCTTCGCGGTGCCGATTTCTATGATGATCCTGCGCCGGCGCCGCCGCCGCGCGTCGTGCTGAACCCCCGAGCTGGCGACGATCCCAGCGCACACAACCAGCTGAAATTACTCGGTTGTGTCCGGAGAACCTGATCTGTGTAACACACAGTGAAGGTTCAATAACTTCACACCCATATGTGTGTGAGGCCTGGTCTCGGCCCGCCGCTGAACGCGGCTGCAACGACTTCCGGACTGATCGCTGTGCCGCCGGCAGAAGGGTAAACGCAAATGAGGCACTCCATTCGCACGAGTCTTGTGGGATTCCTGCTAGCCGGCCTGGTCGGCTGCACGGGAACCGTAGGTGGCACCGGCACCGGAGGTACCGGCACGGGCACCGGTAATTCGACCGGTACCGGAACCGGGAACAGCACGGGGACCGGCACCGGTAATTCGACCGGCACCGGAACTGGGAACAGCACCGGCACCGGGACGGGCGGCTCCGCTGGCACCGGCACCGGCGGCGCGGCGGGCACGACCCCCAATCCGACCATCACCTGCGCGCCCGGCATTCCGGCGACGACGCAGCTCCGGCGCATGATGAACTGGCAGTACGACGCGACGGTGCGCGATCTGCTCGGCGTCACGTCGGTCAGCAACGGCACGACCTCCGGTCCGCCGTCGGCGATGCTGTACGCGGACTTCGACGGCCCGATGGTGCCCGACGCGTGGCGCCTGTATCAGGACACGGCCGCGGCGATCGCCAAGGCGGTCATGGCCAGCACGACCCAGAAGGCCAACTTCATCAGCTGCGACCCGGCCGCGTCGGGTTGCCTCATGACGACGATTACGACCTTCGGCCGCAAGGCGTTCCGCCGGCCGCTGACCACCGACGAGGTGTCGCGCTTCGTGGCGCTCGGCACCGGGACGCCGATGGGAACGCCCGCCGAGGTTGCCGAGGCGACGCTGCTCGGCTTCCTCGTCTCGCCGCAGTTCCTGATGCTGCCCGAGACGGGCACGACGACGGATGCGGCGACGGGCGCCATCCAGCTGTCCCAGTACGAGATCGCGACGCGCCTCTCCTACATGCTGTGGGGCTCGATGCCGGACGCCACGCTCAGCACGGCGGCCGACATGAGCCAGCTCGGGACGAAGGACCAGATCCTGGCCCAGGCGCAGCGCATGATCATGGACCGGACCAAGACCTCGACGCTCATCTCCGGATTCCACGACAACTGGGTCCAGATGAACAACGCGGGCCAGCACTGGTGGAAGATCGACCACGACACCAGCAAGTTCCCGCTCTACAACACGACGACCTCCAAGACGTCCTTCGCGCAGGAGCTCGACAGCTTCTGGTCAGAGGTCGCGTACGGGAACGGCGGATATCAGGATCTGTTCCTCAGCACCGTCGGCTTCGTGAACAAGGACAACGCGCAGATTTATGGGCTGCCCGCCACCACCAGCACCACGTTGACCAAGACGACGCTGGACGCGAACCAGCGGCCGGGCTTCATGACCCGCGCGGGGTTCCTGAGCTCGTACTCGCACTACAACGAGACGGCGCCGATCCTCCGCGGCGCGTTCGTCACGGTCTACATGATCGGCGTCGACCCGGGCCCGCCGCTGGCCGGCGCGACGATGCTGACGGCGCCCGCCGGCAACTACGCGACGAACCGCGACAAGACCGACGCGCTGGTCAACATGTCGGCCACCTGCATGGGGTGCCACACCAACATCATCAATCCGCCCGGCTACGTGATGGAGACCTACGACTCGATCGGGAAGTGGCAGACCACCGATCAGCTCGGCGGGGCGATCAACGGGACGGCGACCGTCAACTTCGGCAACGGCAACACCCAGACGATCTCGTCGCCGCTGCAGCTGATGCAGCAGCTCGCGACCATTCCGAAGGC